>JAUXGF010000359.1 GCA_030622395.1 Calditrichaceae bacterium | reverse complement strand
TTTCAGGCAGCGTCGTCACGTATCAGAGACCGCTTTGCTTAACTCTGATACGAGGGAAATACAAATTATGTATCTTTATTAAACTGTTTTAATATGGAGTAAATTATGTCTTATAAAAACTTATTGATCCAAATATCAATTTTAACTGCGCTGCTTTTTATATTTTCCTGCGGTCAAAACACAGAAGGGCAAAGTTCTAATCCCGGCAATGAACAAAAGGATGATGTAAAAATCACTAAAATACCTGTTGAGGCGCTAATTGTGCAAAAGAAATTAATCAAGCAATATCTATCGCTTAGCGGGGCGCTGGAACCTTTACACTCTGTTGATATTGTTTCCGAAGTTTCCGGTAAGGTTAAACAAATCAATAAAAAATTAGGCGACGCTGTTACAAGCCGCAGTATATTAGCCGTTATTGATGATAAAATTCCACTGAGCTGCTATAACCAGGCAAAATCACAGGTACTTTCAGCAGAGAACAATCTAAAGATCGCTCAACTAAATTTAAAAAGTGATAAAGAGTTATTAGAGAATGGAGACATATCGCAATTAGCTTATGAAAATTCTCTGCTGGCAGTTAAAACGGCGGAAGCAAATCATCTTTCAGCGATAGCTAACTTAAGCATAATGGAAAAGGGCTATCAGGATACACGGATCATGTCGCCGATTAAAGGTCTTATTTCCAGAAAATATGTTGAATTGGGGACAATGGTAAATCCCAATATGCCCCTTTATCACGTTGTGGACTTAACTATCCTCAAGATTCAAGTCGGCATACCACAGGATGTAATCAGTTATGTAAACATCGGCAGTCCTGCAAAAATTAAAATATCCGCTCTAAAAGGGCGGGAGTTCGACGGCTCGGTACGTTTTATCTCTCCGCAGGCGGATGGAAGCACGGGTTCTTTTACAGCCGAAATACATATCAAAAATTCAAATGATTTAAAAATCCGCGCCGGTATGACGGCTAAAATTGCCCTGACCCTGACCAGTATGGACGAGCAATTAGTAATTCCCTATTACGCGCTGGTTTCTAAAAACGGCGATAAAGCAGTTTATAAAATTGAAAATGAAACGGCTCAACTAACCGATATATTTACTGTCGGCGCTTTTGGCTCTCATATAGTAGTTTCTGACGGGCTGGCGGAAGGAGATACTATCGTTGTTGTGGGTATGAAAAATCTTGGCTTAAAAACAAAAGTCTGGATTGAGACGATTCATTAATGATTTTCGATGGTGATGCCTATGATAGCACACGGATAACACAGATAACTCAGATAATCACTGATTATTCAATATAAAATAAATTTTAAAAAATCCGTGAAAATCCGCGTTATCCGTATTATCTGTGTTCACTTTTAAAAGGAATAAATAAATATGAACATAGCCAAATTTTCCGTAAAAAATTCTGTATTGATTAATTTATTAATGATCGGTTTATTTATTTTTGGTTTTCTGTCCCTTATACGTATGCCCACCGAATTAAATCCGGCAGTAGATTTTAACTGGGTTTTTATTACTGTCGTATATCCGGGCGCCGCGCCAAATGAAACAGAGAGTTTGATTGTTGATCCAATCGAAACAGAAATACAGGATATTGACAAAATTGATGTGATACAGTCAAACGCCGGGGAGGGATTCGGGTTTGTATTAGTTAAATTTGAAGATATGTCCGACAGCGAATTCCGTGAAAAATTTACCGATCTTAAAACAGAGATTGATAAAGTAAGCCTGCCCGAGGATGCTGAAGACCCAATAATAGACGCATTTAACAGCGGCGATTTTTTACCGGTAATCAATATCAATATGTCGTTTACTATTCCTGAGGATAACGCCCAGGTTATTGCAGACGAGCTTGAAGACGATTTAAGCGATATTACCGGCGTCGCTAAAATTCAGGTTTCCGGTTTGGCTGAAAGGGAAATTTGGATAGAAATGGATCCTGTTAAAATGAACGCTTACGGCGTTACCTTTGACCGGGTGGTTATGGCTTTAAAAATGCGTAATTTAAATGTTCCCGGCGGTAATATTACTTTTGGTAAAACAGAATATCTTATCCGTTCACTCGGTGAATATCAATCCATTAAAGAAATAGAAAATACCGTTATTCATACTTCCCCGAACGGCGATTTTATTAAAATAAAAGACGTAGCCAAAGTAAACGACCGCCGTGAAGATATGCCCATTTTATCACGAACAAACGGCAAAAATTCAATTAGTTTTTCCGTGTCAAAAAAAAGCGAAACTAATTCTATTGATGTAATCGACGAAATCAAAGCGCTGGTTAAAACCTATCAGGATAAAGTTCCCGACGGCGTTGAGTTTAGCTGGAATAATGATAGTTCGGTTTATATTTTACGTATTATCAAGGTTCTGCGCAATAATGCCATTTTGGGTATGATTCTAATCATTTTTGTTCTTTATTTCTTTTTAGGTAAAAGTAACGCCGCTTTGGCTTCTTTAGGCATTCCGATTTCCTTTTTTATTACATTTATTTTTATGCATGCTTTTGGTTACAGCTTTAACGGCAGCACTCTTTTTGCCCTGGTTATGGTCTTAGGTATTATCGTTGACGACGCCATTATTGTTATTGAAAACTGCCACCGTTACCGGCTTATGGGCTACAATTCCATTGAAGCGGCAATCCGCGGAACAAAAGAAGTAGTAACGCCTATCGTTTCATCAATCAGCACCAATATTGCCGCCTTTCTGCCGCTGATGCTTTTACCGGGAATTATGGGCAAATTTATGCGTATTATTCCTATTATATTTTCATTAGCCCTTATCGCTTCCATGTTCGAAGCTTTCTTCCTGCTCCCTTCGCATTACGCCGACTGGACAAGAAAATCCACTGTATATAAAAAAGGAGAAAAAAAGTTTTTTAAAAAGATGAGAAAGACTTACGGGCATCTGTTAATTAAAGTCATTCGCCGCAGGTATGTGCTTCTTCCCTTATTAGTGATTGTATTAGGCGTATCATTATTAGTTATACCCTTAATCGGCGTGGAAATGTTCGGCGATGAAGATTTCGATCAATTTAAAGTATTGATTAAATTACCGGAAGGCACCAGCCTTGAAGAAACAGACCGCATCGTTAATAAATTTGAGGCGCAGGCTGCTAAATTGCCGCAATCGGAAATTCAGGATATTGTTGTTAATGTGGGACTGTTACAGGGAGAAGAAGAGTGGCTGACCCGTAAAAACGTGGCGCAAATGCTCTTTCAGCTTAAACCGCAGGAAGAAAGGAGCCTCAGCACCGAAGAATTAATGAACGCTATGCGTGAGAATATCCAGTATATAAGCGGACCGACATCGGTTGAATTTCAAATGGTATCCGGAGGTCCGCCTGTAGGCAAGCCTATTTCGGTCAAAGTTCAGGGCAAGTATCTTACCGATATTAAAAAGGCTTCGCTTGCCCTGCAGGATTCAATTAGAGCAATGCCCGGCACATACAATGTAAGCGATGATTATCCGCCGGGCAAACAGGAAATACGTATCATTGTCGATGAAGATAAAGCGGCTCTTTACGGTTTTAATACACAATATGTAGCGCTGAATGTCCGTTACGCTTTTGACGGTATCACGGCAACCGAATATCGTGATGGGGATGAGGAAATAGATATCATTGTTAAGTATGATCAGAAAAACCGCGCTTCTGTGGATGACGTTCTGTATTTGAAATTAACAAACGCCGCCGGACAAACCGTTTCCCTGCGTGATATGGTAAAATTTGAAATAAAATCCGGACCGGATGAAATCAGACGCTTCGATCAAAAAAGAACCATTATGGTTGTTGGAGAAATAAAAACAGCGGAAGGAACTTGGACTAAAATAAAAATGAAAATATTGAAAACATTCCCAAAGTTAAACGTAATTTTAGGAGATATTGATAAATCTATAACATCATTA
>JAUXGF010000398.1 GCA_030622395.1 Calditrichaceae bacterium | reverse complement strand
TTCCGGGTTGTCCTAATGGAAGGGAAAATAAAATAGCTGAACATGCATGTCTGAAATATAGCGGCAGAGTCGGACGTTCTTCATCAGCAAAAGAATTTTCCGAAAAAGCCGTCAATCTTGCTGTCATTGCGCATGTCCGGCATGTAGAAACGGATTATGATTTGCTATTATTTCAAGGTTATGAAAGATTTGAAGCCCGGTCACTTGTTGAAGATAAAGTTTTAGAAATTTTATCTAAGTGGGAAATGGAATGATTGGCATTTATTTGTTTTGTTATATAGTCCCGATTTTTCGGGAAATGTGTCATTTCCATTAATCAATTTGTATTCTAAAATTTATCCCGCTTTGCAAGGTATCGCTTTGTAAAAGCATCGGGATAGTAAACAAACACCTTAAAAGGATATGAGAATATTATGCAAGAAGTAAGAGTTAGATTTGCACCGAGTCCTACGGGATTTGTACACGTGGGCAGTTTACGCACCGCCTTATACAATTATCTGTTTGCCCGCCATAATAAGGGCAAATTTATTTTGCGTATTGAAGACACCGACCAAAGCCGCTTTGTGGAAGGCGCCGTTGAGAGTTTAATCAAAGCCTTGAGTTGGGCAGGATTAGATTATGACGAGGGTCCTGAAAAAGAAGGCGCTTACGGCCCATATTATCAATCGCAGCGTTTAGATATTTATAAGGAACATATTGATTATTTGATAGAAAAAGGATGGGCTTATCCCTGCTTCTGTTCAGCCGAACGCTTAGATAATATGCGTAAAGAACAGGCAGCCCGCAATGAGGCGATAATGTACGACGGCGCCTGTAGGAATATCCCTGCTGCTGAGGCAAATCAACGAATGAAATCGGAATCCTGCGTTATCCGCCTGAAAGTTCCGCAAAAAGGGGAAACCATTGTGGATGATCTGATTCGCGGCAAAGTATCATTTCAAAATAATCTGATTGACGATCAGGCGCTTATCAAAAGCGACGGTTATCCGACATATCATTTAGCCAATGTAGTGGATGATCATTTAATGAAAGTGAGCCATGTTATACGCGGGGAGGAATGGCTGCCCAGCACGCCGAAACATATCCTTTTATACCAGGCATTCGGTTGGGAAGCGCCGCAATTTGCCCATCTGCCGCTGCTGCTGAATGCAGACCGCAGCAAATTGAGCAAGCGGCAGGGCGATGTGTCGGTCGAAGATTATCAGGTTAAAGGAATATTGCCGCAGGCGCTGATAAACTTTATATCCCTGCTCGGCTGGAGTAAAGGCGATGATCAGGAAATATTTACTCTTGATGAATCTATCGAATACTTTACTCTCGAAAGGGTTAATAAAGCCGGCGCTGTTTTTGATATTCATAAATTAGAATGGATGAATGGAATGTATATCCGCAGTCTTCCCGAAGATGAATATGTGAAGATTGGATTGGAATGGCTTGAGCGTGAAAATCTTGACACAGGCGACGCTGACAAAAATAAAGCGCTTGTTCTATCACTACGAAACGGGATTAATAAATTTAATGAGATAAAAGAACGCGCAGCTCTTTTCTTTACGGACCGCTTAACTTATTCCGAAGATGCGGCCGGGTGGATAGTTAAAGAAGAAAGTAAAATTCTTTTTCAAAAAATGTATGATGAAATTGACCAATATCCCGATTTGACTTTAGATGATTTTAAAGTTTTGATGAAAACCGTGCAAAAGGAAACCGGCATAAAAGGCAAAGAATTGTGGATGCCGGTTCGGGCGGCTATTACGGGATTGACCGAAGGTCCCGAACTGCCTGTCGTTATCAGCGTTCTTGGAAAAGAAAAGGTGAAAAAATTTATAAAGCAGGCAATTGATAAGTAACAGGTTGTTTTTATAAATAAAATAGCCGCTTATGAGTTGAATTCGTGAAAAATTGTTAAAAACTTTTTTAGCCGATTCTGCGATCCCTTGTGTACCACGGCTTAGAGAGGATTTTTCTAAATCCAATTATGGTTCACAAATGTTTTACCGGATAATTTTTTAGTCCCAGCGGGATGAACTGTTTATAGAAAAAGATAGCCCCCAAAAACGGGAAGCCCCATTCCCACGGGGAGGCTGTGCCCGGGCGGTATGAAATATTTAATTGATAACTACCAGACTCAGGTGGGGAGTGCAGAAGAATAGAATCCTAAAGAATTGGTCCCGAACCGTCGGGATGAGATTTGCTATTTCCAGTTTATCCGGTTTAGGCGAGGTGGCGACGGTTAAAGTTAAGGTAATTGATAATGGGGTAAAATATGTCTGAACTTATATCAAAAAATAATAATCTGCTTAAATCCCTTATCGGTTTAATAGATAATGCCCGCAGGCGGGTTGCGCTTACGGTAAATTCCGAACTTACAGTTTTATATTGGGGAATCGGTAATAAGATAAACAGAGATATCCTTCAGCATAAACGCGCGGATTACGGCAAGCAGGTTTTAAGCGAATTAAGCAAAGAATTAACAAAAATATATGGCGCAGGATTCAGTAAAAGAAATCTTCGTAATTTTATGCGAATAAACGAAATATTCCCAGATATTGAAATTGTGCACTCACTGAGTGTACAATTGACATGGACGCATTTAAGAACTTTAATTTTTATTGAAGACAGTTTAAAACGAGAATTTTACATACAAATGTGTAATCACGAGCGCTGGTCGGTTCGTATGTTAAGAAGCAAAATTGATTGTATCCTAAATTGAATGAAATAGAAAATTAAGCTATATTAAAAAATATCAGTTACATAATCGTTGCAACAGACTCGAAACGCGGCGCAGTAATGTTTCGAGTTGAAGTGTTCAGTTTAATAAAATTTGTTGGGTTGCCAATCAAAAATCTAGTTTATCCATGATAAAAAATATAATATTTTTCTACATAATATTTTATAGTTTTAATAGTTTCGCCCAAGAAAACTCTAAATTTAAAAATGAAAAATGGGTAATGGAATATTTATTAAAATATGTCATAGAGCAACCTTCTGATACTCAATACATAGAAATAAGAGAATCAAATCTAAGAATTAAAACTAAATATTGTGATTACCAAAAAATCATTTTATCAGATACACTCGATTCTGAAAATATTTATTTTATTGAGATAGCATCAAAAAAATTTGAACTTAACAAGCATCATATTACCCTCGATTCAGGTATCGTCATTCAAGAATATTATCCTAAAAAAGCAAAACGTTTTGGAATTGGAAAAATAGATGGTTTCGACGTATATGGGACTGACATCGATTTACCTAATACAGAAATAGGTGTTTTTAATATCAAAATTAATGAAAAAAAATCGATATACCTACTCATGTCATTGGTGGATTATATGAGCCTAATTTTTGCAGTGACGATAAATCGTTTCATTATATTGAAGCCTATGAATCTAAAGATGAAAAGAAACTATACATATACATGGCAGGATCTGATGCGGGTGGTGGTTATA
>JAUXGF010000285.1 GCA_030622395.1 Calditrichaceae bacterium | reverse complement strand
TTAAATAATATGTTTGCGCATTTTCCAATCATATTAATTTTTTATTTAAAAGGGTGAATTAGCATAGCTATGTTATGTAATAGTTCAGCATGGGTGTATATTAGGTAAAAATTTAATCATGCCGCAGCATTTTGAGGCAGCCGCTAATCCGGGAGGAAATTTGCAAAAGCATATAATATCACAAAAAAATATTTTAATTGTAGACGATGAAGAAGATATTCTCGAATTGGTGGAGTATAACCTGATTCAAGAGGGGTATCAAACCAAAAAGGCGGCTTCGGGCGAAAAAGCATTAAAACTTGCCAGGGCGGATCATCCTGATTTGATTATTTTGGATTTAATGTTACCCGGTATCGATGGACTGGATGTGTGCAGACT
The DNA here is from genome assembly GCA_030622395.1 of Calditrichaceae bacterium. Lineage (GTDB taxonomy): Bacteria > Calditrichota > Calditrichia > Calditrichales > Calditrichaceae > JAUXGF01. Next base: position 4,336 of record JAUXGF010000285.1, on the reverse strand, counting down.
GTTGAAAACAGACCCCGAAACAACGGCTATCCCGGTGTTGATGCTTACAGCCAAAGGAGAAGAATCCGATATTGTAAAAGGCTTGGGATTAGGCGCGGATGATTATGTAGTTAAACCCTTTAGCCCAAAAGTATTAATTGCCCGGGTTAAAAATGTTTTGCGAAGATATGATCAACCGGAGGCGGCTAAAGAGGAAATTATAAAATATCATGATATTTCCGTACATCCCGGCAGAAGGCAGGTAACCGCGGCAGGGAAATCAATAGAGCTGACTTATAGCGAATTTGAAATATTGCATTTCTTGATCCGTCATCCCGGATGGGTTTTTACCCGCAATGATATTGTTGACCAGGTGCATGGGGACAATTATCCGGTTACGGATCGTTCAGTTGACGTTCAAATAGTAGGATTACGTAAAAAATTAGGAGATGCCGGTAAATACATCGAAACCGTTCGCGGCGTTGGTTACCGGTTTATTGAATAATGGCAAAAAAACGACTTTTTTTTCAGATTTTCCCAACCTATCTTGTAATTATTTTTATTGCAATTTTTGTATTAAGCTGGTATGCAGCCGGAGCTTTAAAGTCATTTTATTTAAATGAAATGTCCGCCGGTCTTGAAGCCCGCGCTAATCTTATCAGAGAATATATTCTTAATAACAATAGTCTTAATTCTGCGGATTTGGGCCGGGTTTGCATAGAGTTGTCGAAATCTTCAAATACACGCGTTACAATAATTTCCGAATCAGGGAAGGTTTTGGCGGATTCTGAAGAAGACCCTTTTTCGATGGATAACCATTCCGACAGGTTAGAGATAAAACAGGCTGCTCAGGGCAAAACCGGCGCATCGATTCGTTACAGCTACACATTAAATAAAGAAATGATGTATCTTGCCCTGCCGTTTTTTGAAGATAATAAAGTAATTGCAGTGATCAGATTGTCCTTACCGTTATCCTCGCTTGAGCGGACAATCTGGCAAATGCAGAGACGAATTATTGGCGGCGGGATCATCATCGCTATGCTGGCTGCATTGGTTAGCTTTTTTATTTCCAGGCGAATAAGCAAGCCGCTGGAGAAAATTAAAGAAGGCGCAAAGCATTTTGCAAACGGCGAGTTTGATCAAAAGCTGCATACCACGGGCGCTGCGGAAATTTCATCATTAGCGGAAACGTTAAATCAAATGGCTCGGCAGCTCGATGAACGAATCAAAACAATTTCTCAGCAGCGCAGCGAACAGGAGGCAGTACTCAGCAGTATGATCGAAGGCGTTTTGGCTGTAAATAATGATGAACGGATTATACGCATTAACCGCGCCGCCACAGATTTTTTCCAAATCGACAGCCGAAAATCATCTAAGAGATTGATACATGAAGTTATTCGAAATACAGCCTTGTTGGATTTTATTCAAAAGACTTTAAAAAGCGGGGAACGGATTGAAACTGAAATTTCTATTTTAGATGATATGGAACGCATCCTTTTAGTTAAAGGGAGTGCCCTGCAAAATGCCGAAGGCGTTCAGATTGGCGCTTTAATAGTGATGAACGACGTTACCCAAATTAAGCAATTGGAAAATATGCGCAGCGAATTTGTCGGCAATGTTTCGCATGAACTTAAAACTCCTATTACTTCCATTAAAGGATTTGTGGAAACTCTTCGTGAGGGAAGCGTTAAGGAAACAGATAAAGCTAATCAGTTTCTTGATATTATCGCCAAACATACAGACCGTATGAATTCTATTATTGATGATCTTCTAAATCTGTCGCGTATTGAACAATATAAAGGGAAGGTTGATATTCAATTGAATACGGAACAAATTCTGCCGGTTCTAAGAGGCGCGGTTCAGGATTGCCAAAATCAGATTGAACAAAAGCAAATTTCGATTCAGGTGGATTGTGATGAGAATCTTACAGCCGCGATGAATGCGCCGCTGCTGGAACAAGCCTTTACTAATTTACTTGACAATGCCGTTAAATACAGCGAACCCGGCGGAAAGATTAAAATAAGCGTATGCTGGAAGGGCGGGGAACTTATTATTACGGTTCAGGATTGGGGCTGCGGCATTGAGCGCACACATCATGCCCGGCTGTTTGAACGTTTCTACCGTGTAGATAAAGCCAGAAGCCGTAAACTTGGGGGCACCGGACTCGGGCTTTCTATTGTTAAACATATCGCTTCAATTCACAATGGGAAGGTATTTGTGGAAAGCAGCCCCGGCAAAGGAAGCGCATTTTCAATTCACCTGCCGCGCTCCTGACCATTCAGGAAAAACTTTCAGCTATTGTTAGGAAAGCTGAATGCTGATAGCTGATTGCTGAATGCTTTCAGGTAAATGAACATATTCCACCGGTATTAATCTAAAATGAAAACAATAAAAACAACAAAGGCTATTTTTCTATTATCTTTTCTAATATTTTTATTTATAACCATTAACGGTAAACACATTCTGCCCGCCGGACTGCCGAATCAAAATAAATCGGTAAAGCCGGTAATAAATAAATCTCTTATAGAAAAGCATATAAAATTTTTAGGATCCGATTTACTTGAAGGGCGGGGAACAGGTACTAATGGAGAAAAATTAGCGGCGAAATATATTGCCGGAAATCTGAAAGAATATTCGATAACGCCCGCCGGTAATGACGGAAATTATTTCCAGCATATTCCTATGCATGGCAGTATGCCTTTGCCTTCGTCAGAATTAAATCTATTTAATGACTTTAACGAATACAAATTCAAATTATTCAAAGACTATTTTCTTTATAAATCAGGGGCGCAAACATTTATACCTAATCCTGTGCCGATGGTATTTGTCGGCTATGGAATTATCGCGCCTGAATACGATTACAACGATTACCAGGGAATAGACGTCAAAGGTAAGATAGTTGTTTTTTTAAGCGGAGAACCGCAGTCGGATGCTGCGCATTATTTTGCAGGGAAGGCGCCGACTATCTTCAGCTATCCGGAATCAAAACAGCGAATTGCTATTGGACAGGGGGCTGTCGGCAGTATTCTTATTCCATATCCGTTTGATGGAGTAGAAAAAACATGGGCGCATTATCAAAAAGAATTTTCATTTGAAGACGTTACTTTGGCATACCGGGTTACCGGACACTTGAGTATTCTGCTTTCACCCGCTCATGCGGACAAACTTTTTAAAGGCAGTAAATATTCTTTTACAGAAGTAATGACAATGACCCGCGAGCATGCAGTTCACAGCTTTGATCTGGGCGCTGAGCTGTCTTTTAAAGGTCATTTCAGGGAAAGAGATTTTATTTCGCCTAATGTTGCCGGCGTAATTGAAGGTTCTGATTTAAACCTGAAAAATACATATATTCTCATTTCTGCGCATTATGATCATTTAGGAATCGGAGCATGTGTAAAAGGCGATTCTATTTATAACGGGGTAGTAGATAACGCCATTGGCACGGCGGCGGTTCTTGAATTAGCCCGGCTTTTTAGCGAGGCTGAAATAAAACCAAAACGCTCGGTTATTTTTCTGTTTGTTACCGGAGAAGAAAAAGGTTTGCTTGGCTCAAAATATTATGTTGATCATCCATTGGTTCCGCTTAATAAAACAATTGCCAATGTGAATGTAGATGGTCTGGCTATTTTTGATACTTTTAATAACATTGTGGGAATCGGCTGTGAATTATCAACCTTAGGCGAAATACTGGAAGCTGTGGCTTTGTTAAACGGGCTGCATGTTTCGGGTGTTCCACCGCAGTTTTTGAATTATGAATCCTTTGCCCGCTCCGATCAGATGGCTTTTGCTCAGGGCGGCATACCCTCTATTCTGATTATGGACGGTCTGAACTATAAACATCTGACGCCGGCTGAAGGATTACATCATTGGATACACTGGAATGACCATATTTATCATTCACCCTTTGATGATCTTAGGCAGGAAATAAACTTTGAAGCGGTTTATCAGCATACAAAGTTTTTGTTTGATTTCTGTTATCGTTTATCTAATATGGAACAGCAGCCGCAATGGAAAGAAGGGGTTCCCTTTCTAAACAAGCGTCTGCAAACCATTGCTGAAAATCGATAATAAAGGGTGAAACCCGATCACGGGTGGGGAATTTATTTGGGGGTATATTTGGGTCTTAATATTCCACCAATAAATGAGATATTACAATAAAAGCGCCTAAACGAAAAGTCTCTTTATTATTTAGTGTCTGAACGAAAAAGCATAATTTTGTCATTTTCCCACAGGGACGCCTGTGGCGCGATCCCGATTTATCGGGTGAGAAATCTTTAACTTCAATATTTATGACGCTACAAGATTTCTCGCTCCGCTCGCGCCGTAAGGCGTCCCTGTGGGAAAATGACAGTTTTGG
>JAUXGF010000384.1 GCA_030622395.1 Calditrichaceae bacterium | reverse complement strand
GTACAAATTTTTATATTCAATCTTCATTTTTTTATAAGTTTAATTATAAATGTCCCATATAGTTAAATTAAATAATCCCCCTAAATTTGCAACTGAGGGGAAAAAACCCCCAACAATGGGAAGCCCCATTCCCAAGGAGAGGCTGTGCCCGGGGCGGCAACTCCGGTGGGGAGTACAGAAGAATGGAATCCTAAGGAATTGGTATACCGATCAGTAAATGGTTTGAAAACTAAGGGTCGGTATAACTGTCAATACGAAGTGGTTAAACACCAAACCACTTCTGTTCCAGTATATTTATTATTTGATATTTGTTATTTCCGGTTTATCCGGCTTAGGAGATGTATTATTAAAATAGATACTTGATACTGGTTGGAGCGGAGCGGAAATCCCGCTTTTGCGGGGATACTGGTTACTGGATGCTGGAGACAAGAAAAGCGCAGCGTAAAGCCCGCTTACCAATCACCGATTACTGGATAAAGAAACTTGATCATCCCTGCAAAAGCGAGATTTACGCTCCGCTCCAACAAGTATAATTTTCATTAATCAATTTGCATAGCTATATTCTATTTTATCGCTTTTTTTTAAAATGATATTTAGTAATAAATAATACTGCCGATAAAAAATAGAAAGGTAATTTTATGATAAACTTAAAAGATAAAACCTTATTAATAACCGGCGCTTCAAGCGGTATAGGCGAAGCCTGCGCCAAAGCCTTTGCCCGTGAAAGAAGTAAACTGATTTTAACCGGACGCCGGACAAAACTTTTAAAAAAATTAGCGGACGATCTTACAGCGCAATTTGATATTAAAACACTGCCTGTATCTTTAGATATCCGTGATAAAAATCAAGTAAAAAAAGCGATAGAAAGCCTGCCGGAGCAATATCGTTCCATTGATATTCTTATTAATAACGCTGGATTAGCGCGCGGCGTTACTAAAATTCAGGATGGTTCGATTAACGACTGGGAAGAAATGATTGATACAAATTTTAAGGGATTGCTTTATATAACCAGAGCCGTCATACCCGGCATGATTAAACGGGGCGGCGGCGATATAGTTAATATCGGTTCGATTGCCGGCAGTCAAGTATATCCGGGCGGGAATGTTTACTGCGCAACAAAACACGCTGTAAACGCAATTACCAAAGGTTTGCGTATTGACCTGGTTGATACGCCGATCCGTGTTTCTGCAGTTGATCCCGGCATGGTTGAAACTGAATACAGCATAGTAAGATATCACGGCGATAAAGATAGCGCAGACGCTGTTTACAAAGGTATGAACCCGCTTCATGCAGAGGATATTGCGGAAGCGGTATTATTTGTCGTAAGCAGACCCGTACATGTTCAGATAGCCGAAATGCTTATCTTGCCGGCAGATCAGGCTTCAGCGATGGTTGTGCATCGTAAGCGGTAAATGAAGGTCTAAATTTCTAAATTGAAATTTATGAAAGTATCAAATAAGAATATAGTAAAACAAATTCACCCTGTTAAATAAAAAATTAGTATTACTCAAAAATGCACAAAAATATTATTTAACGGGGTAAATTAATGGGCCTGTGTAATAATAAATTCACTCTTACTAGATCCGTGAAAAAAGTTTAAAGTTTATAAGTGAACTAAAATGACTAATGTTTTCATTAACTTTAGTTCACTTTTAACTTTAGACACTTTGAATAGGTTTAATTTTTCCCTGCCATTCGGGACTATATAACAAGATAAAGAGGTTCATTCAACATGATATTAGAAAATAATATTAATCTGCTGCTAATCGAAGATGAAGATTATGACGTGCGCCGCATTAGAAAAACATTAGAACCGTTTAAGGAACGGCTAATCATAAAAAAAGTAGTCGCCGACGGTCATTCCGCTATTGAAGCTTTACGAAAAAATAAATACGGATTTGACGTTGTGATTATGGATTATCAAATTATAGGAGGGCTTTCCGGGGAAACGCTAATTCGTAAAATAAAAGAAGTTGACCAGACCCTCCAAATTATTGTTATCACCAAAATGACGGTTAATATAACGGATTTTGATTTTGCCAACCGTCTTTTGGAAGCCGGCGCTATGTGGTACTGCACTAAATACCCGGGTGATATTGACGACTATATCTATCAGCCTACGGATTTTATTTTAAGTATTTTCAATGCTTTTGAAAAAAAATGTCTGGAAAAAGAAAAAAGACATTCAAATAAAAAATTAACCCAAAACATTCAAAGTATTCTCAATAATAAAACAATTATTGGTAATTCGGAGCCTATCCAACAATTGCGTGAACAGATCAATAAGCTTTCCGGCTATGAAGCTACTGTGCTTATTAACGGAGCTTCGGGCACAGGCAAAGAATTAGTTGCAACACATCTGCATTATACGAGTAAACGAAAATTTGAAAAATTTGTAGTCATAAATTGCGGCAGCCTGCCCCACGATTTAATCGAAAGTGAATTATTCGGTTTTGAAAAAGGCGCATTTACCGGGGCGGCTAATCAAAAAGCGGGTTTGTTTGAAATTGCCGACCGCGGCACAATTTTTTTAGACGAAGTAGCCGAGCTGCCTCTATCCGCCCAGGTTAAACTTCTACGCACGCTGCAGGACGGTGAAATTGACAAGATCGGCAGGACTGAAAAGATTAAAGTGGATGTGCGCATTATTGCCGCGACAAATAAAAACTTAAAAGATTATATTCAACAAAATAAATTTCGTGAAGATTTATTTTATCGTTTGAATGTTGTAACAATAAGAGTCCCTTCATTAAAAGAACGCCGTGATGACATCCCTTTATTTATTGATTATTTTTTAAAAAGATTTTGCTCTGATATGTCCATTCCGGTTCCGGATATTAACGCAGATATCTTGGCATTTTTAAGCGCTTTTGATTGGCCGGGCAATGTCCGCCAGCTTCAGAATGTTTTGCAGCGTATACTTTTTATCACTGAAAAAAAGGTCACGCTTTCTGATGTACAAAATGCGCTGGGGCTTCAAAGCGCGCCGGCGGCGCAAAATGCGACGCACATCAGCTCAATGTGTGATGTTAATAACATACTAACATGGCGTGAAATTGAAAAAACATATAAACGCGGTTATTTTAAATTTGTACGGGAAAATACATCGTCCGACGCCGAGGCTGCTCGGAAATTAGGGCTGGCTCCGCCTAATTATTATAGAATGTGCAAAGAGTTGGGTTTGAAATAAGGCGATTTATTTTGCCACCAAGCCACTAAGTCACAAAGGATAAAATTGTTTTAGATAATATTCTTGGGAGTAAATTATACATAGGTTTAATCTACTAATATAATAATCTTAGTGTTTTGTGCCTTATGGCGTATGCACCACTTCGTGGGTGGCAAAATAATAATACCGCTGAACTGTTACGAACAAGTATTACAAAATATTATTAAAATGATAATGATTAATTATTTTTATGATAATAAAATTCTTTTTATATCGCTTTTCACCTTAATATAATACAAACTATCCCGATTATATTTTTGGCATAATTTTTGAACGTTCAAATTAAAATATATATTCCCCGAGCGCATTGATTAGAATATGGCTATACAAATTCACCCTGTTAAATAAAAAATTAATGTGATTGGAAAATGCGCAAACATATTATTTATACCGATCTGCCCCG
>JAUXGF010000133.1 GCA_030622395.1 Calditrichaceae bacterium | reverse complement strand
CCTGCCGGAATAATTCCCCCGTGTGTATCAGAGACCGCTACGCTTAACTCTGATACAAGAAAAGGGATCACTGCGTGAAGCCCCATTCTTCAACACCCTGACGATTCGGGATCGTTACAATATCCTACAAATGAAAAGAATATTTATTCAGCCGTTACTTATGTTTTTTAAAGTGCGGCGGCTTTAACAACGCCAATCGCAGTTAAATTAACAACTTCCTCTACTGTGGCTCCATACTGAATTAGATGGGCGGGCAGGCGCGTTCCCATAAGTATCGGTCCGATGGGTATAGCTTCAGCCATGTACTGCAATGAGTGCATAGTTAGATTTCCGGATTGCAAGTCCGGGAAAATTAAAACATTGGCGTCATTTTTTAGATTTGTGAAGGGAAAGTAATCCATGCGCAAAGAACTGTCGCGGGCTGAGGCAAGCTGCATTTCCCCATCAATAATTAAATCAGGGAATTGTTTTTTAGCAATCTCTGTTGCCCGACGTACTTTAGCGGCAAAGGGATGATTAACGCTTCCGAAATTAGAGAAAGAGAGCATAGCCACACGAGGCTCGAAACCAAGCGAACGACAAGTGCGAGCCGACAATAAAGCGATTTCGGCAAGTTCCTCTGCATTCGGGTCAATGTTCACAGCACAATCCGCTAAAAAAACGACGTCCTTTGGCAGCAGAATCATATATTGACTGGATATTCGCCGGATGCCGGCAGCCGGTCCGATTACCTCTAAAATTGTGCGCAGCGATTCTGCATAGTGGGTGGAGTAGCCGGCGATCATCATGTCTGCGTCACCGCTGTTCACCATCATGGCAGCAAAATAGTCGCGCTGATTGAGACGTTGGGCTGCTGCTGCGCGCATTAGGCCACGGCGTCTGCGCATCTTAAAGTATTCATCAACATAAGCCTCAAAGCGCGGATTGTGCGCCGGATCTATTATTGGCACGCCGCTCAAATCCAGTCCAAGACGATTAATACATTCACTGATCTCATCTTCGCTGCCTAAAAGAATCGGGCTTGCAATTTCTTCATCTATCAAAATACTGCAAGCGCGCAGGATTGTTTCGCTGCTTCCCTCGGAAAAAACGACTTTGAGTGTCTTTTGCCTCGCTCTCATTATCAGACCGCGCATTGTTTCTCTGCCGGTACCCAAACGAATAGTCAGATTTTCCTGGTGATCTTTGCTATCTATGGGATTTTTAGCCACTCCCTCATCAATTGCGCAGCGGGCAACTGCGGCAGATTCCTTTACCAGGATTCTAGGGTCGATTGGTTTTGGCAACAGGTATTCAGGGCCAAAGCTAAAGTGTTCGTGACCATAAGCCCGCTCAACTTCTTCAATTACGTCTTCCCGCGCTAAATCTGCCAGAGCGCGGGCGGCAGCCAGCATCATACCTTCGGTAATAGCCGTAGCCTGAACGTCCAAAGCCCCGCGGAAAATATAAGGAAAGCTTAAAATATCCATTACGGCATTTGGATATTGTCCGAGACCGGTGGCTACAATCACATCTTGCCGGCTTCCACGCGCTGCCTCATAACTGATTTCAGGTTCAGGAGTAGCCAAAGCTAAGACTAATGGAAAACGATTCATTGAGCGGATCATTTCCAGGCTTAGAACTCCGCCGGCAGAAGCGCCAAGGAAAACGTCTGCGCCTTTTAGACCATCTTCCAGTTTATGAGCGGGATGCTTTCGAGCAAAATCTCGTTGATAATCGAGAAGGTCTTTGCGGTCCGGATGGAGTAAACCTTTAATATCATAAATTTGCAGATTCTCCGGCTGCACGCCGAGGCGGAGAAACAGGCGCGCACATCCAAAACCTACGGTTCCGGCGCCGCAGATAACGACACGGATTTCATCAAGACGCTTTTCCGCCAGGTCTAATGCATTAAGCAGAGCGGCAGAGGCTACTATAGCGGCGCTGAAAAGATTTTCATGAAAGACCGGAATATTCAAACTTTTACACAGCCGGTCATAAATGTACAGACCTTCAGGAGCTTTAATATCTTTTAAGTTGATCCCCCCAAAAGTTGGTTCGAGCATCTGGATTGTATCAATCATTCGTTGCGGGTCTTTAGTGTTAAGTTCCAGATCGAATACGTCAATATCGGCAAGACGTTTATATAGAACCGCTATTCCTTCCTGCATCGGTTTGGCGGCAAGTGGGCCCACGTCTCCTAAACCGGGCACTGCTGTGCCGTTGGTAATTACGCCTACTAAATTTCCCCGTGCAGTATAATGGAAGGCAGCGGAAGAATCCTTCGAGATTTCCATGGATGGAAATGAAGCGCCCGGCAGATAGGCTAAACGCATTTCCCTGGGGGTCAGGCAGGCTTTGGTTGCGCGCACTTCGATTTTACCGGGGCGTGAAATCTTATGATATTCAAGTGAATCTTTAGCTCTAATCATAATAATGTCTCCTTTTTAGGGATAAAACAGCCGGTTACCTCTTTCCATTTAATGGATAACGCTCCAGTGTTTCCCGCATTGCAGATAAAAAAGTGGGCACTGGGCGCACCTGCAGAATCCATAATCTGCCGCCTTCAATTCCAAATTCAATATCAAGCGGGTAACCGTAAATAGATTCCAGGTGAGCGGCGACGCCTACCAGTTTAAACAATTCTGAATACTCCAGAGCGGGCCTCAGTCTTTGGTGATAGAGAGTTTCGGTGCGGATTATGCCCAGACCGGTTCGACTGTTGAAAACCACTTGTTCCTTTTTATCACTGGTAATGTAGTTAAAACGTAATGGTCCCTTTGATAGGTCGCCCTCCTTTATAACAGTAATCTGGTCAGCGGCAACTGTGCCTGAGACCACTCCCTCGCCCAATCCCAAGCCGGCGTTAATTATGATTTCATTAAGTTCGCCTTTAGCCACATTGATTGTTTGCAGAACCCCTGAAACACGAGAGGATACGATGCGCTGAATAATAACCCCGCCGCCGGTTTGCTCTAAGTTCCCGCCTAATAAAGCGCGGTTATGAATAGCCCGTTCGGTCCAAAGACCGCTCCAGGTGCGTTTAAGATAATCAAGCAGAGATTTTTCCCCGTGAATAAACAGGTATGTTTCAAATTCACCGGCTCTGGCGGCGGCTTCTGAATCTTCCTCGCGTGATGAAGAACGGATAGCCACAAACGGTTCGGATGCATTGTCCTCAGAATGGTTATCCGAAATCACTTCTTTACCAATCCTGTGATAAGCTTTAATCACTTCTTTAGATAGTTTTTCAGGCAGTGTAACAGCATCCCACATGCTTAAGATATGAATTGATTTTTGATCGTTAGTTAAATCTTTTCGTTCCAGGATTGTATTAATTGCCTGGCGTAAAGTAGAAGCTTTCTGAAATGCTTTTGAGCTGCCCTTTACAGAACTGTCAAGAGGTCTTTCGAGCACATCCCTAAAGGCGCGGTCTGTTACTACAAACCAAGGCGGAACCAATCCGGTATCTGTTAAACGTTCAATCTCGGCTAAATTTGCCGCCTTTCCACCAATAACAGGGAATTGCTCGAAGCCCCCTTCTTCATGGCTAATTACATACCGGCTCTCAAACTTATGCCTGTCAGCTTCATCCTTTTTAGCAAGATTTACCCGGATGTTGTCAAAAGGTTTTCTGTCAATTTCACCTGTGCCCAAGATTTGATCGACTCGATCGAGCTGGCGTAATAAGTGACGCAGGCGTGCATCATATATGGCGTCAGCCAGCTTTTGGACTTTATGAGTCAGCTCCGAACTCAATTTTCCGAGACGATTCCGTACGAGCAGGTCGACCTCAGTAATACTTAATATATCCAGCAAGGGAATCTCAATGCCGCACTCCTGTAAAGAAACGGCTGTGCTTTTACGGTTGTTTTGAAGATTAAGTACATCAAGTCTTAAAGACAGTATTTCGTGTAAGTAAAGGGAGGCGGGGATATATTTAATCGCCTTTTTAAAAAGGTCTGTACAACGTTTATCCAATTCCCTGGTAATCTGAAGAAGATAATTCCTTGCGTCAACTTCGAGTGATGGGTTATTTAAGATTATTTTTAAAAGATAAGCTCTTTCGCTGGATATTGTCCCGTGATCGGATAGTATCTTTCCAAGTAGAAGTTCATAAACCGCGAAGCGCGCTAATATTGGGTCAGTCAGCCTTCCCAGTGTTTTTTCAATTTGATGTCTTGCTAATAATTTCCGACCGCGCAAACTAAGAATTTTTCTTTGATCAGAAACCCCGGTTAAAAGTTGGTTTGTTTTGCCGTATAAACGGAAACCTTCATACAAAGCAAGGGCGTCCCGTTCCTGACCAAGCGCCCGAAGCCTTCCTTCTCCGGCGTCCAATATGATTAAATCACCTTCCCGAAGGCAATATTCCCGTACCTGTAAATCACGGCGGATGCATACTGTACAGCCTTCAATTTCTTTTTTTTGCACACTGTACTCAAGGGTTGTATAAAAAAGAGTGAGAGATTCATCATGTTCACGCTGCCATCTGCCGGAGATTATAAGCGCAGGTTTATGAAACTGAGCCGCAATAAGTCCCGCATGGCTTAAGATTCCTCCTCCGGTAGATACGACTCCTGCAGCATGATAAAGAAAAGTAGTGTCCTCCGGGCGAACAGATGCAGATATGAGGACAGCTCCGTCAAGGTCTTCCGGGTTATGACCCGCAGTACGGAAAACAGCCTTCCCAATAGTTCGACCGGGCGAGGCTCTTAGACCGGTAATAATCCGTTCTCCAGGTAATGGAACCGGCTTCTGTGGAGGAAATATTCCCCGCAGATTTTTAATAATTTTCCCGGCTTCCTTTTTAGCGTCCACTATCGTGGGTTCCGGTCCGATATCAAGGTAGTTATTACTGCGCAGTAAAAACGCCATCTCAGGTACATTACAATTTACATTTGATTCCCAGGGCGCTGATGATTTAGTGCGGCGCTTGTAGAGAATCTCATCCCGGGCAAATAGAGAAAGACGAATGATACCTTTCTCTCCCCGCAGAACATACAAGCTTAAGTTTTCTCCCCGAAGAGGAAGATAAGCGCTCTGAACTTCATAACCATTAAGGTTTCCCGAAGTTGTAAAAGTTAAAATGCGTTCGAGCGGCGCGATAAGCTTGGACAGAGCTATAGATGATGCAACGGTATCTTCTCCCGAAGCGAGAATTTCTGCAAAACATTCCGCCTCATGCTCGCGTTGAAAAAACTTAGATGACGCTGAACGGAAACCGTCGGAAGTTTGAATAATTTCGCCGCGCGATAACGCCTTACGTAGAGGAGTGAGTAAGATACGTTCAATACAGATCTGCCCTAAAGACAGCCGGCAATCTTCATCGAAAATCAAATGTGTTTTAAGTTTCAATTTCTCGATTATATCATTAAGCTTATCATAAAAATCTGCCGGAGGCGGCGCGCTTAATATATCTTTATAAGAGCCTTTACCCGACCATGAAACTTCCTGTTCTCCCGTAGGACCTGTGTTTAGAGCCTGAAGTATTCCACGCCGGTTTTTAGTTAATATTTGATTAATAGGTAATACGCCCCAAATAACGAACAATTCAGCCCATGCTTCGGCTGCTTTTAACCGCGCTTCCTTATCGAGTTTAAGTGAACCGATGGTCCAGTCAATATCCATAAAATAAGGTACAAGCCGGAATATGACCCGCGCTTTATCGCAAAGCTCGCCTAAATTTAAAGTCCGTTCTTTATCGTAACGCGCGTGAATATGCGTGCCATCGATTTGAACGTCGAATTCAAGTCTTTGAAAGAAAAGCCGTATAGCGTTAAGAGAAATATCCGGATGAACCGATATCTCGTAATTACTTACGCCAAAATATTCGAGATCGATCATGCCTCCGCGTAAAGGTGGAGCGTAATCGACGCGCAGGAAAACGGGGTGATTACGAAAGGCAAGATAATAATGTACTTCGTTGCCATAACAGAAGATATCCACGTTAGGAAATTTATCCAAGCCATGTAAAATTTGTCTGCTAAAACCATCTATAACCACGGATACAGGATATGGAATCTGATTTACCTGTTTGTTTGATTCTATCTCAGGTTCAAAATCTGCATAGCGTATTTTCATTACTTTAAACAAAATCCGGCCCTGCGAGGCAAGGACTAAAACAACGGTACAATTTGGAGAACGCCCTGCTTCTACTAAATGGAAACCCAATCGAAGACCTTGCTGATGAAGGTAACGTTTTAAGCCATGCAGCGTTTGTACTTCACCGAGGGATCCGGGGTCTTCAAAAGTTTGCATGAGGCGGGTAAGTTCTGCGGAAAGTTGAGGCTGGTCGCCATCTTTATCTAACTCGGTAAGAATTTTTCCTTTCAATTCCTGATAAAGACCGGGAAGGATCATACATTCTTCGCTGTATGAGGAGAAAAGAGCAGTGAAAGTATTTACGATTTTATCCATGCCGCTTAATATATTGTGTACTTTTTCCGGCGTTAGCGGGGCGACGTCGAGGATAACTGTCAATAGTTCAGCATGTGTCAGATTATATTCACGAAAGCGGGCAACAGGGTCTGTACTGTCATCTTCTGCCCGCTCTTCAGCAGGCGAACCGCCATGGCAGATTAAAAGATAAGAATCTGAAACCCGACGCGCGCCTTTAAATTTTTCAAATAATGCAGCTTCAATATCATTGGAAAAAATAAGCGGGAGAGAGCCATTAATACTAACGCCGATACATCGCTGCGCCTGAATTCCGAAGTTTACCCGCTGCCAGCCTAATTCAGCGACGACGTCTCTAAATAATTTCTTTCCGCATATTTTTTCGGCTTCACGAAGCGACGCCAGTGCCGGGGACGCGGAACTCAATAGGGGCAGAATAGCGAGAAGGTCCGTATGAGAAGCGCGGGTGTAAGCAAGGTAGGAAGCAAGAAAGCCGTAAGCATTTTGACCTAATAACTTGCCGGCTAACTTTGCAGAAGCGGGTTGACCGTCAATATCCAACAACCGCGCAGCCAGAAATCTTAGTTTTAGATCTTTATCTTCCAGGTAAAGAGACGTTACCGATTTCTGTTGTAAGTCCGGATTGTCTACAGGCAGGCGATTTACAATTCGAGCGATTTTACCAAGCGCGTCAGCCCCTGCAAGAGGACAATCCTTGGTCTCGACTCGCTCGGCGATGAAACGAACGAGGCGGTGGTCTACTATAAGAGAACCTGATTCGGCGAGAGATACAGTCAATTCTAATGCCCGAAGAGCCAGATTTTTATCACGGGCAATAAGCATTCCTTCTAAGAGAGAGCAGGGTAGGCTGCAAACTGCGGCTGCTTCCATAAAAAGAGCAAAAATATGTTCGGCGATCTCGCCGGGGCGCTTGCGCATAAGGGGAAGAAGCTGTTCAATATTTTCGATATAAGCGTCTTCAGGAAGTTTTTTAAAACATTGCCGGAGTTTAGCGCAGTCTGTTTCTACCTGTTTAGAATCGCCTGTTACCAAATCGAACTGAACATTAATGGATTTGATAAGAAGGGCTATGGAGTCTGTTATATCTTCGTCAAACGCTGAATCTTTATAT
>JAUXGF010000150.1 GCA_030622395.1 Calditrichaceae bacterium | reverse complement strand
TTTAGTTGTAGCCTTAATAATTTAAGATTTGATTACTCCAACCGATATATATTAATAGAGGTCTAATTATATCATATAAAATTAGGGTGATGAGAATGATAAAAAAATTGCTTCATATATTGCTGCTGGTAATTTTACTTAACTCCTGCGGTTACAAGAATATATTAAAAAAATTTAATATGGATACAAAGAAACAAGAAGAAATTCCCAGCTCTTTTGAACAACTCCCTGTTGAAGGCATGGCTTATGTTCCGGGAGGCTGGTTTAATATCGGAAGTTCAAAAAAACCAAACGAAAGACCAGTTCACCGCGTTTATGTTGACGGATTTTATATGGATGAGAATGAAGTTACAGTTGCCGAGTTTTATGAATTTTGCATGGCGACCCATAGAGCTATGCCCATCCAGCCTGATTGGAATATGGATAATCATCCCGTTGTTAACGTTACATGGAGAGACGCCGCTGAATATGCCGCATGGGCCGGCAAACGCCTGCCAACCGAAGCCGAGTGGGAATTCGCCGCACGCGGGGGAGGCAAAGGCAATAGTTTTGCTTTCGAGTCTAAGGACCATTACATAAGAAATTTTGGGAATATTGCCGATGAGTCTATTAAAAGAGTAAAATATTTTTATCCGATAGTAGAAAGTTATGACGACGGCTATATTTACACATCCCCGGCCGGTTCTTTTGCGCCTAATGTGTTCGGATTAATGGATATGAAAGGAAATGTTTTAGAGTGGTGCGCTGATTGGTATGATGAAAATTATTATAAATGTAATGACCAACTAAACCCCCAAGGGCCTGAGACAGGAAGATTTAAATCGCTTCGGGGAGCGTCCTGGAATAGAAGCGGGAAATATATGCGGATTAGTTATAGGACATTTTACAATCCAACATGCAACTTTAATTTTTTAGGATTTCGCTGCGTTATGAATGGAAATCCTGTTTCTATGGATAAGAGCTGTATACTTACTAAAAAATAATTAATGCTCATTTTTCTTTATAATATGCAGGATTATTATCCTCTTTTAATTTTTAAACCGAGCCTTTCCATTTTGCGCGGACAGCAGCCATAAAATTATCACGTACTTCAGGGCTCATTAAAAAATATTCTACTTCCATTTTTAAGCCCAATTCTTCTATTGGTTTACTAATAGTTTCCACAAGAATGTTACGCACTTCATCAGGGATACTAAGCGCCGGTAAAGCCATTGCCACTTTAACAGTTTTATCCTGAACAGCGGCGTCTATTATCATGCCCAAATTGATTAACGTTTCTCCAATTTCCGGGTGTTCAACATTTTCTAATACTTTGAGCACATCTTCCCGTGATATTTTATCTGTCATTTTTCCACCTTTATTGTATGTGTTGTTTAAATCTTATGGATCTATGTCGAATAGTGTGGGTAATTTCTAATTATCTAAACCCATTTGTCATTTCGAATCCTGACGCTTTGGGATGGTGAGAAATCTTATTACTCAAAACAAAGCTTAAATCTCTCCATTCAGGATTTTTCAGCATAATATTTAAAACGCTGCATTTAAGATTTCTCACTCCGTTCGAAATGACATTTTGTGTGTTCTGCAACACCCAGCCATTCGGGACTATACAAAAAAATATATCCCGAAATAACAGAGATTAATTTAATCATTATTAAAATGATTTTAAAGTTTTAATTTGAATAATACGCCCTTTATTTCCACACTTACCTAAAATTTTTTATAAATCCGTTATTTCATGTTGATTTTTTAATCATCCGCAAGTATTTTTGTTTAACATTCTGATGAGTAACTGACAACTAAGAAACGGTTAATAGTGATTCCTAAAATATCACTACTTTATTGTATAGTCTGAATTGGGGAAAGTTAAACCAAAATAGATGCTTGATGCTGGATACTGGTTACTTGATGCTTAATATTTGATGCAAGTTACTGATTACCGCTAACTTAAGTTTCTTCATCAAGCATCCCCGCAAAAGCGGGATTTACGCTCCGCTCCAACAAGTATCGCTTTTATTAATTTACCCCGTTAAATAATATGTTTGTGCATTTTCCAATCACATTAATTTTTAATTTAACAGGGTGAATTTGCAAAGCTATGTTCTTATATAACCCAAAAAGTGGAATTGCAGCCAAATGAATAATCCTATCGAAAACGATCTTTCCAATTTATACAAACGCTGGGCAAAAGAAGCGGCTCAAAAGATTGAAAAAATGCCCGCTCACGGTTCAGACCGCCGCTACTATCGAATATACGGTTCAACGAAAACAGCTATCGGCGTATATAATCCCGATATCAAAGAGAATATCGCCTTTCTTTCCTTTTCCAAACATTTTAAAGAAAAGGGTCTAAAAGTTCCACGCATCTATCTTCAGGAACTGGATAAAAATATCTATCTGGAAGAGGACCTGGGCGACGTCACCCTGTTTTCCTTTTTAAGCGAAGTTAGGGAAAAAGAAGGTTTTTCCGGACGAATCGTATCCATGTATAAAAAGGTTATCCAAGCTTTACCGGTTTTTCAAATTGAAGCCGGTACGGATTTGGATTATAGCGTCTGCTATCCAAGAAACAGTTTCGACCGCCAATCAATGATGTGGGATTTAAGTTATTTTAAATACTATTTTTTAAAGTTAGCTAATATTCCTTTTGACGAGCAAAGTCTCGAAGATGATTTCCAAAAATTTACTGATTTTCTTTTGGGAACAGAGCGCGGCTATTTCCTTTATCGTGATTTCCAATCGCGCAATGTAATGATTGTTAACGACGAGCCGTATTTTATAGACTACCAGGGCGGACGTAAGGGCGCATTGCAGTATGACCTGGCTTCGCTTTTGTTTGACTCCAAAGCGGATATCCCCAAAGAAGTCCGCATAGAATTGCTTGACAGCTATATAGAAACGCTAAGCCGTTACAAAAATGTTAACCGCCAAAAATTTTTGCAATATTATCATGGATATGTTTATATCCGGATAATGCAGGCTTTAGGCGCTTATGGATTTCGCGGGTTTTACGAACGTAAAGAACATTTCCTAAAAAGCGTGCCTTTTGCCATTCGTAATTTGGAATTGCTTTTGCACACGGCTGATTTACCGATTGAAATACCCGCTCTTACAGACGCCTGGAGCAGGTTGGTGCGTTCAAGTTATCTGCGCCAATTTGGCGACGCCCAACTGCGTTTAACCGTTCGTATTCAAAGTTTTTCTTACAAACGCGGCATCCCCCTGGATGAAAAAGGACATGGCGGCGGCTTTGTTTTTGACTGCCGGTTTTTGCCTAACCCGGGACGTTATGAGCCATATAAAGATTTAACAGGTAATGACGCTCCTGTTATAGAGTTCCTGGAAAAGGGAAAAGAGGCAGGCGCTTTTTTAAAAAATGTTAAATCCATGGTCGATCAAATGATTGTTAATTACCAAAAACGAAATTTTACCGATATAATGATTGCCTTTGGCTGCACCGGCGGACAGCACCGTTCGGTATATTGCGCTAATCAGCTTGCCGCTTATTTGAGTGAAAAGTATGACGTCGATATCGATCTCAGACACCGGGAGCGGGAGATAAAATAAAAATCAGGATCAAAAAGATTGTCATTAAGTCATTCAGGAAATTATTACCGGAGTAAATGAATAAATATGGATAACATTACACACAAAATGCTGATCGAAGTTATCCTGCCTGTAAAAGAACATTTTCTAAAAAACGTGCCCATTCGTAATTTGGAATTGCTTTTGCACACGGCTGGTTTACCGATTGAAATACCCGCTCTTACAGACGCCTGGAGCCGGTTGGTGCGTTCAAGTTACCTGCGTCAATTCAGGGATACTCCTTATTGTTTAACGCAGTGCACCGACATATCGGCAGGTAAGCAAAATCCCGAATTATCGGGGCAAATCGGTATAGAACAAAAAAAAGAAGACTAAAAAATGGAAACACGAATAGCATTATTTAAGGGAAAAGAGATACGGAAAACGATTCACGAAAATGAATGGTGGTTTTCTGTTGTAGATATTATTGAAGTATTAACAGACAGTAAAAAACCACGAGATTATTGGTATCGCTTAAAAAAACGAGAGAGGGAAAGTTCCGGTGTTGAGTTGTCGACATTTTGTCGACAACTGAAATTAGAATCATCAGATGGTAAAAAATATTTAACAGAAATTGTAAACACTGAAAATGCGTTCCGCATCATTCAATCTATTCCATCACCCAAAGCTGAACCATTCAAACGCTGGCTGGCAAAAGTTGGTTATGAACGGATTCAGGAAATTGAAGACCCTGAACTTGCCACAAAACGCACCCGTGCATTATACAAAGCCAAAGGGTATTCCGATGATTGGATTGAAAAACGAATGCGCGGCATTGCCATAAGGGAAGAACTTACTGATGAATGGAAAGACCGTGGCGTTAATGAAATCATTATAAACGCACATCATTTTGCCGGGCAGATTATTGATTTTTTAGATAAGAAACAGCGCTTTAATATTCGAATCGAAATTTCTCACGAAAATGAATTGCTCGATACGGGCGGCGGACTTCAAAAAGCGGGATGGTTTTTTAATGACGCTAATCCTTTTTTACTGCATAATGTGGATGTTTTAACGGATATCGATAATGTAATGATTGCCTTTGGCTGCACCGGCGGACAGCATCGTTCGGTATATTGCGCTAATCAGCTTGCCGCTTATTTAAGTGAAAAGCATGACGTCGATATTGATCTCAGGCACCGGGAGTGGGAGATAAAATAAAAATCAGGATCAAAAAGATCGTCATTAAGTCATTTGTCCCGAAAATATCGGGACGCTCAACTACAAGTTAGGTACCAGATATATGATCATAATATCATGAAGAAAATATATTATCTTATTTTCATCTTAGTCATTCAAAATTGTGATTTTGAGAATTCAATTGATATGAAAGAATATTTAAGTTTTTTAGATAAACAGGATTCATGCGAACTGAATTTTTTAACTTTTTCTGGGTGGAAATCTGAAAAGGAAAAAATAATCACATCTTCGAAAAATATATTCTTATCATATTTATTTATTGAAGAAGTTAAAGACTATTATTACTTAGATTGGGGGCCATCAATAAAGTCCGTATATATTAATTCTTTCTTTACTAAAAAGGTAGCGGATTCTATTTATCAAATTGGAAGAAAGGGGCATGCATCCTGGAATTCATTTATAGTCTTTAAAAACACCTCAATTATTTTTACTTATGATCTTAATTCAAATTCAAAATTTGAAATGCCCGATAAAATTAAAATAGATGAAAAATTTTATAATGATGAGTATGAGATAGACAGTTTTGAGGAATTGCATTTTGATGAGTATGTTTTTGAAAACTGCCTTAAAATAAGGCAAAAAGTAGAAGATGGATTTGTTTATCTTTGGTTAGATACATCAGTTGGTTTAATTCAATATGAATTAATTAGTGATAGTATTTACTTCATTTCTTATTTAGACAAAAACATATTATTTCAAAATAAACAAAAATCGTTAATGTTAGAAAAATATGGAAAAAAATAACTGTATCATCAATACTGGAAGATTTAACACTATAATTGTACTGCAATAAATTCAGGTACCTAAGGCAGTAAAGGGACGCGCGAAACGCGTACTGAGTCTTATTAGTGTTTTAAGCCGGTCAAGGGCTTTAGCAAGTCAAATTTACTGTCCGCTTGTTCGCGCCCCTTATGCTAACCGTTATAAACTTAGGAAGAATTATGAGGATACTTCTATTATTACTTGTTTTTTTCACTTTTTCATGCACTAAAAAATTAGTTAAATATTCATCTCCTGATGACTGTAAAACTGTAATGGCTGGAGAATTTCATAACTTATATAGTTATCCAGGGAAAGGATCTTGTTTATTTATGAATACAGGATCAAAAAACAAAAAAATATATGGACAAATTATTGAATTAAAAGATAATGGCTTGTTATTTGATCAAAAAGATGAAGGTCTGTTCAGACCTGGTATAAAATTTCTTGATTTTCGTGATGTGAGATGCGTAATCAATGATAGCGGTGAGGTGATTTATGGGCTACCTCCAGGAAATGTATGTACAATCTTAAGAATGAACATCACTTTAAAAAAAATTGATGTATCAGACGAGCAATTGGTTCAATTTCAGAGTGACTCAAATGAACCTTTTTCATTCTGTATCCAACCCGGAAAATACAAAATTCATAAATTCGTATTTTACAATAAAAATATATCTATAGAGCATTTTGAAAATCTACCGACAATGGAATTCGAGATTGAAAAAGATAAAATTAATGATCTTGGTAGAATTCTTATTGATATAATTCAATTTCCAGAAAATGACTCACACTTAATAAATGCAACAAAAATTGAATTACCGCCAAATGTAATATTTTTGGGAGCACCACTTCTTTTTAACATTATATCGACAACCGCACAAGTTCTATTTAAAGACTATTATGTTCAAGGAATTCATACTATTAAATTTAAGAAATTGAACAGGGAAGAGAAATTTTTGGGAATGGATTACCAAAATAATAATGTATTTATTGAACCTTCTCAGTTTGAAATAAAAATATTGGATAAAATAAACAAAGCCAGCAGTTCAACAAGGGCGTCAAATGACTAAAATATAAGATTGTTTTCCATCTCGATCAGTCGGGATGAGGACTACACAATTAAATAAGTATACATTCAATTTTAACTATGAAACAATAAGCCTATGAAAGCAATGATCTTTGCAGCCGGTCTCGGCGTTCGGCTGCGTCCTTTAACCGATACGAAACCCAAGGCGCTGCTTGAAATAAACGGCGTTACACTTCTGGAATTAGTCATTAACCGTTTAAAGAAAACCGGCGTTAATGAAATCATTATAAACGTACATCATTTTGCCGGGCAGATTATTGATTTTTTAGATAAGAAACAGCGCTTTAATATTCGAATCGAA
>JAUXGF010000335.1 GCA_030622395.1 Calditrichaceae bacterium | reverse complement strand
TTTTTATTGGATTTAATAATAAAACGAAACCGTTTAATGATATACGCGTACGCAAGGCTGTTCTAAAAGCAATTAATCTTCCCGAGTTAGTGTTAAATGTAAACCGCGGAAATGCTGTGGTTGCAAAAGGTCCTCTTCCTGATATTTTTTTTGATCATAAAAACATCCGGCAGGAAGAATATAATATTCAAGAAGCAAAGAGACTGCTAAAAGAAGCCGGATATAGCAACGGTATGCAGCTTAACTTTTATTTTCCTAAGATGGCTTTTCTGCGGCAGACAATTGTTGAATTAATAAAAACAAACCTGGCAAAAATCGGCATAACGCTGAATGTTAAAATATCTGATTCCTGGGATGCTCATAACACTAATATTATAAGCGATAGCTCCCAAATTTTTATTAATGGCGGGAAAAGCGAAATAATCGGCGATGCAGAAAATTTTTTATATACTCTATTTCATTCGGACTCAGAATATAATACTTTACAATATAATAATACACAAGTTGATAAATGGTTAAACCAGGCAAGAATAGAAAGCGACCGTCAAAAACGCGACAAATTGTACAAACAAATAGTTAAGGCAATTCTTAACGATACACCGGCGGTTTTTTTATATCATGTTAAACCGCACTTTGCTTTTAATCGCCAAAAAATTAAATCGTTAGCCGTTAATCCTTATGGGATTATTCAATTTAATCGTATTATTTTAAACAATTAAGATATAAATGGAATTATTAAAAAAAATAAAGTTACCCTCTTTATCAAATCTTTATTTAAGATTAAACCTTCAAAGTAAATTTTTTGTTTATTTTGCCGGTTTAGTCATTATAGTGGTTTGTATAGTGTCCGCCGCTGTCTTCTATTTCCAGAAACAAATGATATTAAAACAGGCGCAGGAAAAAGCATTCAGCCTGACCCGTACGCTGGCGTATTCCAGCCTCAACGCTATTTTGCTTGATGATTACATAACGGTTCAAACGCTTATCGACGCTATGAGCGACGGGCAGGATATCATTTCAATCGCCATATTAGATACAACAGGAAAAGTAATCGCCGCCAATACTCCTGAGCTGCGGGGGCGTAAATACAGCGATCCGCTGACAAAAAAGGCGCTGTCTACAGATACTTTTATCCTTCAAAGAAAGCCGTCAAGTAACGGCTTAGAAATTTGGGATACCGCGGTTCCGATCTTTAAATTGGAAGAACGAATCGGTACGGCGCGAATTAAATACTCAGTGGAAGATACTTATAAGGGGCTGCTTAAAACAATTTTAGGCATCGGTTTGTTAGCCATATTAATCAGTTTAGCGCTGTCCTATAAATTTTCGCGGTCTATTTCCAAACCGATTCAAAAGGCAGTACACTTAGCTGAAGAATATGGAAAGGGAAATCTTGACCTTGCCGTTTCCGTAAACAGCCATGATGAAATCGGTCAGTTAGTCTTATCATTAAATAAATTATCTAAAAAACTGAAAACATTAATTGATGAAAAAATATCAAATGAAAACTTGGTAATGCTTGGGGAATTCGGTTCTTATATTATACACGATCTAAAAAATCCCTTAAGCGGCATCCATCTTTTAGCAGACGGACTGCATCGAAAGCTTCCCGCAGACAGCCCGCTTAAAAAATACTCAATGGAAATACTTTTAGCGTCGCAAAAACTGGAAGATTTCATCAGGCGGACTTTAGATATCGCCCGTTCGACACGGTTAAATATAAAACCGGTTAAGCTTAATAACCTGATAGAAGAGGCTATACAGGAGGTAAGCTTTGCTTCTACTCCAATTGTCAGAAAATATGATTATGATATGCCGGACGTTATGGGAGATCATCAATTATTATTAATGGCTTTTAAAAATCTTCTTACAAATGCAGCGGAGGCGATTACTGACAATGGACAAATTAGTATTGAAACCAAATGGGCGGAAAAAGCTGTTATTAAAATTTCCGATTCCGGTATCGGTATCCCAGAAGACCGCTTAACTTCTATTTTTCGTCCCTTTTTCTCAATGAAGGATCAGGGACACGGGCTGGGTTTGGCTATGGTAAAAAAAGCTGTCATCTCGCATCAAGGCAATATAAAGGTTGAAAGTAAAAAAGGAGAGGGTTCAACTTTTACGATCACCTTGCCGGGCATTGTATAAATCTTTAAATTATCATAAAAAGTGTGGATAGAGAAACGTAGAGCATAAAGCGTAAAAGAATTATGAATTTTTCTTCACATTCGCTCAACGCTTCCCGCTCTACGCTCTACGCTTTATATCCTACGCTCCACGCTTTACAAATTTATAATCATAGTGTATGCTTTAAGATAATGGCTGAACTAATACGAAAAGGTATAATTGAATGTATCGTTTATTAATTGTGGATGATGAAATCTCAATGCTGAAAGGCATTGAATTTAATTTACAAGAAAATCCTAATTACGAATTACACACCGCATCCGATAAAGAGACTGCTCTCAAGTTATTAGCGTCTAACGAGATAGACCTTGTTGTTTCCGATTTAATGATGCCTGAAATTAAAGACGGAATAGCGGTAATGAAAGCCGCAAAAAAACAATGGTATCAGCCGTCCGTTTTGGCAATGACCGCATTCGAAACTGTAGAAAACGCTGTAAAAGCGATGCAAGCCGGCGCTGATGACTTTATATCAAAAGGATTTGGCATCGATGAATTGAGCTTTCGCATTGAAAATATGCTTAAGAAAAAACAGCAGATTGTACAACTGGCAAATGAGAACCGCATCCTTAAAGAGACTATCCAGCAGCATTACAGCGATTACAATATTATTGGCAGCTCAAAACAAACTGTTGGTTTGATTAAAAGAGTGCGAAGAGTAGCCAAAGACGCTAAATCAACCTGCCTGATCCAAGGCGATAGCGGCACAGGAAAAGAATTAATTGCCCGAGCAATTCACGCTTCAAGCAGACGCAAGAACGCCCCTTTCGTACCAGTTAATTGCGCGGCTATCCCGGAAACTTTAATTGAAAGCGAACTGTTCGGACATGAAAAGGGAGCCTTCACAGGTGCGATTACCTTTAAGAAAGGGAAATTTGAACTCGCCAGGGGAGGAATCATTTTTTTTGATGAAATTGCAGAACTGTCTTTAGCCTTACAGGTGCGCTTATTAAGGTTTTTAGAAGAACGAAGTTTTTATCGTATCGGGGGTAAATACCTGATAGACGTTGATGTTATGATTTTATCGGCAACAAATAAAGATCTTTTTACACAGGTAAAAAAAGGGCTGTTTCGGGAAGACCTGTATTTTAGATTAAACGTGATTAATATTTCTATCCCGCCTCTTAAAGAAAGACGCGAAGATATTCGCCCGCTGGCTCAATTCTTTTTAAATAAATTTAACCGTGAACGTAAAAAGAAACTTAAATTTTCAGATAACGCCTTAGAGATTTTAGAATCTTATGATTTTCCGGGTAATGTGCGCGAGTTACGCAATATTATAGAAGACGCTTTTGTTTTTTGTAACAATCAATTGATTAAGCCGCGAAATTTAATATTTAATAAATTGCCCAAAAAGCAGGCGGATGAAATCAATCCAATCATTCATCCCAATAAACACATAGAATTTAACAAACTCTCCTATAAAGAAGCGATTGAAAAATTTGACAGCCAGTATTTTTCATCTTTACTTCAGCAAAATTTTTGGAATATCAACGAAGCTGCAAAAAGCGCGGGACTATCCAGAGAATGGTTAAGTAAAAAAATGAAAAAAATGGACATTAAAAAAATGTGAACGATAGTTCTTCTTTTGTGATCTATAGTTCACAAATCGTGAATTATATCTCCGGTTTATTTTTTTCAAATTTCATCAGAAACACCTTGCAGCCATCCCTATAAGTCATTAAAAATAATATTTTTTAAATATATAATATTTTTGAAGCAATATTATTATACCTCTATAAGACAGCATCAAAACGACTTTCATACTATAAATTTAAGTTATGCTTTGCGGCTGACTATTTTCATAATTTCATCCAAGCGCTCTTAAATTAATAGCGGCGCTGCTTTTGGCATCAAAATTGCTTTAGATGAGAATGAAAAACTTTAGGAGTTTAACATGAAAAACGCAAAAATTTTAATTGTTGAAAATGAACGTTCAGTTCGTCAAGCCCTACGCTTTGAACTTGAAGACGACGGTTATGAAGTATTA
>JAUXGF010000291.1 GCA_030622395.1 Calditrichaceae bacterium | reverse complement strand
GGAAAGAGATAATTTGATTAATAAATGATAAAAAGCTGAGGTAGGAAGTAAAAAATAGAAATTGGGAATAGGAATTAAGAATTGGGAAAAAAGGAATAGGATTTTTTTTCTGTAATGGATTACGTATTAAGAATCTTTATATTAAAAAGTTATAAGCCTGTGCTATATTTTTTCATTTAATTTTTCTACAACTCTAAATTTATTTATGGATTTATGGCCTTGATGTGACTATATTGAATAAAGTTCTTTTAAAGGAAAAATATTATGAGTAGAACTGCAACCGTCAGGGCTTTAATGGACCCTCATAAAAAAGAAAGCGTCACAAAAATTCTGAATCGGTTGGGAATTACCCACTCAGAGGCGATTAATATTTTCTACAGCCTAATCGAAGAATATCGTGGATTTCCATTCGACCTCAGGTTACCTGAATCAGAGTCCGTAGAAGATGTTTCAGAAACAATACGCCCTGAAGTTCTGACTCATCTAAAAAGCAGCATTCGGAAGAATAGACGATTAGGCGAGTTACTTGCCAGATGAGTAAGTATTTATTATTTGATGAAATAATTGAGATTCATAAAGTCTTGATTGAGGAATTTGGTGGAACACCTGGTTTAAGAGATATTGGAACCCTTGAATCTGCATTAATGCGTCCGCAAAGCTGATATTATCAAAATATATTTGAAGAGGCCGCCGCATTGATGGAAAGTTTGGCCAACAATCATCCTTTTCTTGATGGAAATAAAAGGATAGCATTTTTTGCTACTGATATTTTTTTAAGGCTGAACGATTATTTCATTAATTGCGACAACAATGAAGCTCATACATTTTTTATGAATTTATTCGACACTAAGTCATTTAAGTATTCGAATCTATTAAAATGGTTGAATAAAAAAGTTGCTTTACTTGAAAAAGAGGATGGCATATAATGGATTGCAAATTTGAAGTGATTTTGGAATTTTGAATTTTATTTGATTTATATAAAGAGGTTAATATGTTTTTCCGTTTAATTTTAGCTGTTTTAGTTTTCACTTTATTTTATTCCTGTAAGCAGGACAAAGATCAGACAAATGAGCAGGCAGATAGTCTATCAACAGTAGTAGATACAACTGATTCAATAAAAGTAAAAGATCAAGCGGGGAAGATGGATACAGCGCCGGAGTGGTACGCCAATCTTCCTGTAAAGGAAGGTTATTTATATGCAGCCGGCAGTGCACGCTCACGGAAATTAACTATTGCGCGGGATAAAGCGCAAATGCGGGCTCAAACCCAGTTAGCTAAAAAATATCAAGCATTAATAGGTGAAAACGAAGAATCACAAAATACCGGCGGCGCTCAATCAGCAGAAGATGAGGATATAAATATAATGCTTAAAAAAACAATCGTCAAAAAACAGCAACAGACGCCTGAGGGTAATTATTGGCGGTTTTATGTGCTGCTGGAAATGAAGATTGAATAACAGCTATTTAAATTTATAAACTATAAAAAAAGCCTGCCGGATTCGCAGGCTTTTTTAGTTTAACCTAAGCCGGATAAACCGGAAATAACAAATTTCATCCCGACGTTTCGGGACCAATTCTTTGCCATTCCATTCTTCTCCCCTCCCCACCTTGAATCGGGCAAGCATCAATTTAAAATCTCATACCGCCCCGACGGGGCTTCCCATTTTTCGGGGGTTATCTTTTCCTACAAACATTTCGTCCCGCTGGGACTAAAGAATTATCCGGCTTAACCTATGTGAACTATAATTTCTCCCTCTTATCAGAGTTAATCCCGATTATCGGGATGATACGTGACCATGTTGCCTGAAATACTTCACCCTTGCATCAGTTATTTCAATATCGCCTGAAACGCTTCGCTTTTAGGCTGCCGGAAAATTTCCCAAGTTTGTATCAGAGACCGCTACGCATAACTCTGATACAAGATAACTATAATTTCTCCTTCCAATTCCCAATTCCTAATTCCTACTTTTCCGGTTCCGCAGCTATTAAGAAGTTTGAATAGTTCCTACAGGTTTTGCTTTAAATACAATTGAAGTGATAAGTTCAGTAAGCACGCCGTAAATTATACCCATAACAAATGTACCGATCATAATATCTACCCTGTCCATTATAGGAAGAGCCATTGGTATACTGGCAACAATACCAATTACAATTCCGTGCAGCCACCAGGATAATCTTAAAGCGCTAATACCGATAGTAAAACCCATTAAAGTACGCCCAAAGACTATCGTCAATTTTAACGAAGTAGATAATTGTTCTGTCGCATCCGGATTTGAGCTTGCTAACAGCATACATACAATCCCAAATATGAATCCGCAAATTGTTGCAATAAGAACTCTTTTGGTTGTTAACATGATAACCCTCCTTTTTTTGAATAATAAGTGGTTTTCACAAAACTTATAAGTTATTAGTATAACTTACTCTATTCATAAATATTTGCCACAAAGTCACAAAGACACGAAGAATTAATAAGTTGGATTGTTTTAATTTGAAAATATTATTTGTTTTTTCAGTTAGGATTCTCTCTTTTAAGTATAAATTTTAAAAGACTTTGTGTCTTCGAGTCTTTGTGGCTAAGAAAATTACCGGTTATAATATATTAGAATCGTCATGTTTTCTTTTTATTGCAACAGACTTAATGGCTTCTACAATTTGCTTATAGCCTGTACAGCGGCAAAGATTTCCGGCAATAGCCTGACGTATTTCATATTCATCAGGATGTGGATTGCGTTCCAATAAACTAACGGCGCTTAAAATCATACCCGGCGTGCAAAAGCCGCACTGGACGGCGTCGTGTTCTAAGAAGGCTTTTTGTAGCGGATGTAATTTACCATTTTCCGCCAGACCTTCAATAGTTAATATTTTAGCGCCGTCCGCTTGCGCCGCTAAAACGAGACAGGAGTTTACGGTTTTGCCGTTCATAATAACAGTGCAGGCGCCGCATTCGCCAATTTCACATCCGCGTTTTGTACCGGTTAAACCCAATTGTTCACGCAGAACATCCAATAAAGTCATTTTAACGGGAACGGTTAATTTGCAGATATTCCCGTTTACTGTTAGTTTAATATTTATCATATTTTTAAATCAAATTTATTATTAACAATTTTATCATTTAAAATAAACGTAATAGTTTACCTGTTTCACTAATTCAGCAAAAAAATACAAAACTGTCATTTTCCCATCCCGAAAATCGAGAAGAAATCTTTTTACATCCATTTTAAGATTTCTCCTTGCTCTGCTGCGTCGAAATGACAACAGGGTGAACTATAACAAATAAACAAGCTTTAATCCAGAAAAGAGAACTCATCCCCCGCCCCCCTTCTCTTTTCAAAGAGAAGGAGTATGCCCCCTCTCTTTTATTAAAAAGAGGGAGTTAGGGGGTGAGTTCTCCTGCCGCCATTACCAAAGCCCGTTTTACCAACGCAGCTATAACCGACTCTTTATAAGGAGTTGACCAGCGTCTGCCGCTGACTTCAATCATTTTCTGTGCCGTAATATTTCCCGCTTCCTTAAAAATCTCATCGCTTAATTTTTTACCTGATAAAAATGATTCCGCATCGCTTATTCTTGTCCATGTTGGAAAAACAGACCCAGGCGCCAACCGCGCTTCTTCGATAATATGATCTTTAGAAATTTTTAAAATCGCCGCTATATTGATACGTGAGATAGCCAGCGCCTTTCTCCTGGCTAATTTATAAAATGCACAGCGCTGATTATCATTAAGTTTAAGAAAACGGATTTCAGTAAGTATTTCATTTTCTTTCATAACGGTGTGATACGGTTTATGAAAAAAACTGCTGATCGGTATTTCCCTTTCTTGCCGGGGAGATACAATCTTTACTTTAGCTTCTAACGCTATCAGAGCCGGAACAGTATCGGCGCATGGCGAAGCATTGCAAATATTACCGCCGATAGTGCCGCGATTACGAATTTGCTGCGATCCGATTACGCTGCAGGCGGCGCTTAATAAAGGCGCAAAACGCTTGATCAGCGGATGATTCGCAATCTGATCATGAACAATTGCAGAGCCGATTATTAGTTCATTTCCATTTTCACTAATCTTATTTAAAGATTCAATTTTTAAAATATCAATCAAATGCTCTTTTAATGCATAATTCGCATGACGCATTTCGACTAACAAATCTGTGCCCCCTGCTATAATTCGCGAGTCAGGGGCAAATTTTTGTAATAGTCTTTTAGCTTCATCAATATTTTTCGGACGATAATAATTCATTAAAAACCCATTATGCTTTACCAGACCTTAGATTTCTATGTTCTTCAAATTCATATTCCGATTTTGTTGCCACTAAGACACAAAGACTCAAAGTTTTATTAATTATATCCTCTTTGTGGCTTAGCGGCTATAAATTTCAAATATTTTTAATTACACGTAGACTTTCCTATTTCCTCATTTTTAGTAACCATCGAAGCGCGTTGAACAGTGCGTTTTAATTTTTTACCTAAAAGCGTTTCCTCTAAATTAGCCGGAAGATTATAAATCCGTTTGCCGATGGCGTTATAAACAGCGTTGGCAATAGCCGGCGCCGCCATTTCGACAGCCGGTTCGCCAATAGATTTAGCGCCGAACGGACCGTGCTTATCCGCATTTTCCACTATAATGGCTTTCATGTCCGGCACATCAAGTCGGAGGCCAAGCGGTCTTAGGAAG
>JAUXGF010000222.1 GCA_030622395.1 Calditrichaceae bacterium | reverse complement strand
TAAAAATTCAGTCTTTAATGAAATAATGCGGCTATTATAGTTATACAACTTCAAAACCGATCTTCCCGATCATTATGGAAAAGCTAATAATTAAAAGCCTTCAAAAACAGCTCACCCCAAATTAGGGGTGAGCAAATTAAATTGATCGATATATTTTTAGATTATAAATATTTTTAGATTTTGTTTCAGAAGATGTCCCGGCCCGATTATTTTCCTGATCTTTTTCCCAACTTTATGAAATTCATCATTAAAAAAATCCAAATCGTCTTTCCCTTTGAATATCCTGTGTTTAAAATGTTTACCTTTTTTTTCGCCAAGAGTAACGCCTACGCTTTTCTTTTCACCTTTACGGATCAATTCAATTTTCACTTTATCATCAGGATCGTAGTAATTGAGAGTGCGTATTAAATCGCTATAATCTTCAATTTTCTTATCATTAATTTTTATGATCACATCGCCGGCTTTTAAACCTGCTTTTTTCGCCGGAGAATCTTCGATTACTTTTTCAATAACCACTCCGTATTCCGCGTCAAAATAATCAAGCATTTGTTCGGTTATATTTTCGGCGTAAACGCCTAAATATCCGCCCTTGCCGCCAATATCAAAAGAAAAAGCGCCGTGTGGTATCTTAAGCTTTTTTAAATCCTTTAGTCCATCAATATCAATATTAAGATCTTCATCATCAATTTTTACAGTAATCATTTTTTCATCGTCGCCGGGTTTTAAAGTAGCTTTTAAATTAAGCTGTTTGCCGTCACGATTAACTACAATCGCCACTTCCTTTTCCTCATCATAATCCGAAATTATATCGTGTAATTGATCGGGGGTTTTTATTTCCTGCCCGTCAAATTTGATAATAATATCGTCTTCTTTTAATCCGATGCGTTCGGCTTCGCTGTCTTCTATTACTTCAATAATTCCGGCGCCTCCTTTAATATTTAGTTCCTTCTTTTTATCATCATCCACATCTCCGATTACTACGCCAAGCATAAAGCCGCCGTCTTTAGTAATTATTATACTTTTTTCAAAGCTGCGACCATTAGCTCCGCAACTAATGGAAAAAAAAACTAATGTTGTTAAAACTAAAATTAAACGTGTAAACTCCATGAGTTTTCTCCTTGAATTTTATAAAAAGTTTCTGACCAATAACACTGCTATAAATACAAACAGCGTGCCAGAAAATAAAACCGGTAACAGTAAGCTTTTCGTAAAAGTAATAAAACTAAAATACCCCAAATAAAGCAATTAATGCCTTATTTGAGGTATTTGTTTAATTATTTATTTTCCGAATACGGGACACATTCATGCATCGTCCGCTGTCCTGATCAGATGATAGATAGTTTCGCTTTTAATGGCTTAAGGACCAGGCCAACCCGCAATCCGCGCCCATAACCACCATGCGGCATAGGCTTTTAGATTTGCATTTAATGGCTGACTGTGGGCGGAAGCGCAGTCGTACCACTCACCCGGATGAGCGTCCTGCCATTCTATCGCCCAATTTCCGTCTCGTGTCCCATCGCCGTTACTATCATAATAACACCCATCATTGGGAATCTTATCACCATAATAAGTTCCGTCAGGGTCATAAGTTTCTATATCCGCAAAGTCGTATAATATTTTTTTATTTTCTTTACAGTAATCCCGTATTTGCTCATTGCGTATGTGCAAATTTCCATCCAATCCTCCGCCGTCTAAATGACCGGTCATATAAACAAACTTTACATCCGGATAACCTTCTTCCAAACCGTTCATAAGATTAAGGTAAGTATTTATATCTTCTTCTGAGGCGGAACTCACCTGTCCGCACCATGACCATATAATAACATTTACATCCGAATTTTCAGATATATCCAAATAATCGCGGGTGCGGGATTCCCAGGTGGTTCTATCAGGATTTCCGAGATCTCCGCTTGCAAAATAATCGTCAAGATCAAGCGATCCTTCTAAAACGCCGTCATTCCAGGCATATAAATTTCCTTTGAAATTCACTAAACCGGTCATGCCTGTAATCAATTGCCTTCCATGCGAAGTGTGCCCGTAAGCGATATGAAGATCCGTTTTAGCTTTTTCGATCCATTGTTCCGGTATTTGGGAAAGGTTAATGCAATTATGGTTGATTATCATTGTATTATTACCATTGGCAGCAATGGTAGAACTATCATACTTACATGCAATAAATGTTATAATAAATAGAATGAAAAACAATAAAACAAAACAATTAGATTTTACGTTCATTTTAATATCTCCTTAATTTGAATATTTTAGCTTTATTGTAATACATGAATGTTTAAATGTCAAATCGGAAGAGTGAAATGTTAGAAGAATTGAATTAATGAATTGGTGAATTGATGCCTGTCCGCCTATGGCGGGAATTGTTGGAAGAATGGGTAAGAATTGGAGTGTTGGAGTATTGGAGTGATGAAAGAGTGGAATGTTGAAGAATTGGAGTAATGTACATTAATGACGGCAAAGCCAAATGACTTAATGACTATAAATGACGCCTTGCCTTTTATTTTCTTTTACTTAATTGACCGGAATTATATTTTTCCTTACAATACTATCTATCATAATTTAAAATTTAACAAGGGATATTTTATGCGAAAAATTGTATTACTATTTTTAATCCTGCCTGTTTTTTTATCAAACACTCATGCGCAAAATTGGTATGTAATTAATGGGAAATATGCTAAAGTTGAATATCAGCAGGGTTTGGAGGCGGTAGCAGACACTCTTCTGGAAATTGCCGAGTCAGCCATTCCGCGTCTGGCGAAGATGCACGGACTTCCTCTCAGCTCATTTGATAAAAAACCCGCGCGTATTATTCTTAGCGATGCGCCCGATATTGCAAACGGATACGCCCTTAGCGACGTTGTTGTTATTTATGCCCTTTCATCTATGTATATACCGGTATGTACCGGCGCGGATAACTGGTACAAACATGTTTTAACCCACGAGTTAGCCCACAATGTTACCTTTCGAAAAATTAAACGTAAATTAAATCTTTTTGGCGAGATTGCTAATTTAGCTGTCCCCCGCTGGTTTTATGAAGGCATTGCTCAATATTACGCTGAAACCTGGAGTATATACCGCGGCGATATTTATATTAAAAACGCTCTATTAAGCGGCAAACTAAATTATTATTCACTCGAAAATATAAATGACGGAAGATTGCTTTATGCCGCAGGACATGCTTTTGTACGATTTTTAGCGGATCAGTACGGCGATTCATCACTGGTTCAGCTAATGTCCTATAAGCCGCATAGTTGGCGCTTTAATTTTGACGAAGCTTTTAAATCTGTCTATGGAAAGGAACCGAAAGAACTGTTCCCTGATCTTATCCGCTGTCTTATACTTTATTACGGAGACAAATTAGCTGATTATCCTGTGTCTGAGCTAAGCGTCCCCCTGCCTTCTTTCGGATACCGCGCCTTTCAAATTTTACCTTTAGCTTCAGCCGACTCCACTTATCTTATCTCTACGCAATTAGATAAGGTCCACCGATTTAAAAC
This sequence comes from Calditrichaceae bacterium, assembly GCA_030622395.1. GTDB lineage: Bacteria > Calditrichota > Calditrichia > Calditrichales > Calditrichaceae > JAUXGF01. Next base: position 2,097 of record JAUXGF010000222.1, on the reverse strand, counting down.
TGCTTTAATTATCCAAATTAAAAACAATCATGCTTCAGTAATTAAAAATATTTCAAATAATTACGCTACTGATTTATTTTTAAGTCCCGATCAAAACTACATTGCTTTTGGCAGTTATCAATTTGGAACAAAAAGTAATCAAACCAGTATTCGCCTTAAATGGCGGGTTTATGACCTTAAAAATGATAAAACTTTTTTAATTGATAAGAATCTGCGCGCCCGCTACGCCGCATTCACTCCTGAGAATGATTTAATCATTTCAAATATTACCCCATTCGGATCCATCTTAACCCGCTATAATTTAAAAACATTAGATAAAACAGATATATTTCAAACATCAATGCCTATTGGTCATATTACTGTTTTGCCTAATGGAGATATCTTGTTTGACGCGCAGCAATCCAACGGTAACCGCGACATTTTTATCCTGTCTGACGGCAAGTTAAAAAGTTTGATAGACGATCCAACCGATGATCGAACGCCGATTATTTTAAATGATTCTTTGATTGCCTTTAACCGCTATGAAGATCAACATGCCGCTATCGCTTTTTACAACCTAAAAAGCGGCGTTTTCAAAACACCTATCAACGATCAATACGCTTATTGGCTTCATTCCGCAGATACGGCAAAACAAGAATTAATAGTTTCAACCTGGCAGCCGGACAGGAAAGATGTTTTCTCGACCATTCCTATAGATACATTCATTCAGGCTTCGATTAAGCCATACCGAACCTATCAACCGACCCGTTATGCCAAATGGACAACCAAAAAGTTTGAACCTGTAAATTTGCTGAATCTGCCGGATACGACTATTCATATCGGCAAACGCGAATCCCTTGCATTCCCACAGGCTTCAATGATTAACCTTTTGTCATGCGCCCTGCCAACCTACGATCCTGAATTGGGTTTGGGGTTGTATGGAATAACACTATGGGTGGACGCCCTTCAACGCCAGATGCTATCCGCTACATTCATTTTATATGAGAAAGATTTTGATCAATCCTTACTTGCATTAAGCCATATTCTTAAATTATATAACAGTAATCTGTTCACTTCTTTCTATCACGGCCCGGTTATATTTTCCCATCAGGACGGATCATATATAAAATTGTATCAGGATATTGGAGCTTTTGAATGGAATAAAATATGTTACATAGCCGGCAACCCGAGGTTTTACTATATTCCTTCGCTTGCCTATACGGGTTATTACTATCAATTAAAGGAAACTATAAAAGATATACCTGACAACTACGGCTACCATGGCCCGCGATTATCTTTTTCTATAAATTATTTATTGCCAAGCAGGCTTTATCCGGTTTTACCGAAACGGCTGTTTTCATTATCGCTTAACTACTTTAAATCTCTCAACGATCAATATGATTTCAGCATAAGCCAGGCTCAAATCAAACTTGCCTCTAATCTGTATTTTGAAAAACTCGGCTTAAAAACGAATTTCAGTTATATAAAACAGCAGGGTGATTTACCGCCATTAAAGAGCGTCGGGATCGACCGTTTTTATGAATTTGACGCGCCGCGTGATTTTATATACACTAAAACCGTACGCGGCGTTCGGGAAGATATTTCAGGGAAAGAACTGTATTTTTCTACCAGTGAGTTAGTGTTTATGGTTACACAAAAAACTAACTATTCCATTTTATTTCTACCAATTAATAATCTGGCTGTCAGCGCCTTTTTTGATTATGCGAATATTAAGTCTGATAAGAACATCGAAGTGTACAGCTATGGTTCGGAGCTGTCATTTGGGGAAAATTTTGCCCGCTTTGGGGTTGGCTATGCAGTGGGCAAATATTCTGATAATTCAAATGATGAACAAATATATTTTCGCTTTTCACTTTTCTTGCCGGACAAGTAAAAAGTAGGAATTGGGAATTAGGAATTGGGAATTTTCTTGTATCAGAGTTAAGCGTCCCGACTGGTCGGGATGATACACACGGGGGGAATCATTATTACGGCAGTACCTAAGGGCGAAGCGTTTCAGGCGATGATATTGAAATAACAGATGTGGGGGTGAAGCATTTCAGGCAACGTGGTCACGTATCATCCCGATAATCGGGATTAACTCTGATACGAGGGAAG
>JAUXGF010000301.1 GCA_030622395.1 Calditrichaceae bacterium | reverse complement strand
TTTCTATTGGTTTTGCCGGACTTGATACGTTTGACGGTTTTGATTCAATCAATGACGATTCGGTTATCTCGCCGTCCACATATATTACGCCGCCGTAAATGTTCTTATACCATTGCAAAAATGTGTTTATATCTTCGATACATTTATCCATGCTGATTACTCTTTAAAATATTTAAAACATGATTTAAGATAATATCGGCTGCCTTAAATTTAGACATAAGCGGCATTTTTTCAATATTTCCATTTTTGAATAAAAGCGTTACCAGGTTAGTATCTGCAGCAAAACCGGAATCTTCTTCTTTGGGATTGTTTAATACAACCAAATCAAGATTTTTCTCTCTTAATTTTTTTAACGAATTTTTAATTACGTCTGTTGTCTCTATAGAAAACCCAATCATAATTTGATTAGTGCGATACTCTTGCAGAGCCGTTAAAATATCCGTTGTGCGCTTTAACTTTAAAACCATACCTTGTTTTTGTTTTTTAATTTTATCCTGCCGGAAAGTATCCGGAGTAAAATCAGCCACGGCGGCGACGGCAATGTAAACCTGCGCGCTGTTAAATGATTCCATAACCGCTTCCGTCATTTGAGCGGCGGAACGAACATGGGTTACATTCAAATAACCGGGCATATCAATTGAGATTGTTCCAGCAGTTAAATGAACGTCCGCGCCGCGGATATATGCCGCGCGGGCAAGGGCAACGCCCATTTTCCCTGTTGAGCGATTTGTAAGATAGCGTACAGGATCGATATCTTCAGAAGTTGGTCCAGCGCTGATTAATATTTTCTTATCTTTTAAATCCTGATTATTTAACATGCGTAATAACATATCTCCGGCGCAATCACTATTCCCTGCCCAATTTTCTAAAGATAAATCCGTTGTTTTTATATGGACATATTGCAGCCGGTCGTTGTAATGTTGATTGTTTACAAAGCGCCGGTAGTTTTCAATTTCATTTTTAGTAATGATAGGAAAAATCAAATGCCTGTTCTGATCAAATTTTAGGCTTGCGCCGGGAGAATCAATAAAATCAATAATTATATCTTTATTTGTAAAATTAAAATTTCCGCCGACAGGGGTAATATTTTTAAAAAAGGATAAGAACTTTACATAATTTTTTTGATTGGAATCAGGCAAAAGTAATTTCACTTCTAATTTTAGATTGTTTAAAAAAGATAAAAAATCACCGGCAAAAAACAATTTTCCCGCTGAATGATCGATGCAAATTAAAGACATGTTTGACCTATTTTAAAATAATTTTTTCAATCTCTTTTATGGTCTCATCCAGTTTATCATTAATTACAATATAATCAAATATTTTCGCTTTTTCATATTCATACTTTAAGCGCTGTAAACGTTTTTCTATTTTTTCTTTTGTTTCGCTTTTTCTTGCCGTTAATCTTTTTATTAATTCTTCATTACTGGGAGGTTTAATAAAAATAAGCAAGGCGTCAGGATATTTATTTTTAATTGATTGCGCCCCATTAACGTCAATATCAAATAAGACGGTTTTTCCCTGCTTTGTCAATGAATCGACATTTTCTTTCAGCGTGCCATAATAATCACCGTGCACTTCCTCATATTCTAAGAATTGCCCCTTGTCTATGGCTGATTCAAATTTTTCTTTAGATAAGAAATAATATTCTTTACCATTAACCTCGCCGGGTCTTTGCGGACGAGTAGTAGCCGAAATCGATATGACTAATTCTTTATATTTTTTTGCCAACCGATTAACTAATGTAGTTTTACCGCCCCCGGACGGCGCTGAGAATACAATATAATCAGAAACAAATTTCATTGTTTACTTAACTCCTGGAAGAATGGATTAATTACCGGAATATTGGAAAAATGGAATAATGGAGTATTGGATTGGCGTCTGCCTTGCAGCCTTCCTGATTAACTGAGAAGCAGGCAGGACTGAAATTACCAACAGTTATTTTTTAAAATATAAATCCAATCTTCCATTCTTCCAGCACTCCATCAATCCATTCATCCACCATTCCATTCTTCGTAGTTTATTCTAAATTTTGCGCTTGTTCGCGCAATTTTTCTATATCTTCTTTTATACGTATAACACGGTGCGAAATTTCAATATCAGAAGTTTTAGAATTCATTGTATTAGATTCGCGCAGCATTTCCTGCAGGATAAAAGTTAATTTTTTGCCTGCCTCGTCATTATTCTCAATCGTTTTATTAAACAACTTAATATGACTATTCATTCGAACGCATTCTTCGGTTATATCAACCCTGTCCGCCATGATGGCGATTTCCTGTTCAAGACGCTCCTTATCAATTTTTTGCTCATCGATAAGATTTTTTACCCGGGTTAACAATTTATCAAATTCTCCAGATACGTTTAATTTTCCTTTTTTTTCAACAAAAGCGCTTAATTCATAAATATTCTTAATACGCATTTTCATATCTTCAATTAAATGAGCGCCTTCCGCTTCTCTCATATCGTTAAATTGTTGAAGCGCCTCTTCCAAAGAGGGATATAACAAAGCGGTTATCTCTTCTTCATCAACCGATTCAATATTAAATTCAAATAAATCAGAAAAATTTAAAAGATGATTCAAGGATACAGGCTCTTTAATATTGAGCGATTCCCGGACTTTTTTCAACATCTCAAAACGATGCTTTACTTTATCCTGACTCAGTAAAATTTCCGAGCCTGTTGAGGCAGCTTCATTTAATGAAACAAAAACAGACAGTTTTCCCCGTTTAACATCGGCTTTAATCTTTTCCCTTATTTTATTTTCAAAAACAGACAGCTCTTTAGGAAGCCTGATACTTAAGTCTAAAAACCGATTATTAACGCTGCGAATTTCTACAGATAATTCAAATCGTTCATTACTTTTCTTTGCTTTTCCAAAACCTGTCATACTGCGCATAGAAACATTCCTATTTTTATGTAATAATTCAGTTATTGTGTAAGACTTCCTTACAAAGATTGACGAAGCATCTCACTTCGTATCATCGAATAGGCCTCAACTTAACAAATATTGCTATATTAATAAATTCGTCCCGTAGGGACATTTGATAATAGCCCACCCCGATTCATCGGGATGGGAATGATATAAATTTTCAATATGAGTCCCGTAGGGACGATTGATAAATAACTAATCAGTTCTGCGAGTTTCAACCGTCCCTACGGGACTAATTGAATTATTATATATCTCTTACCCACCAATAAATTGGTGGGCTATTTTCAATCGTCCCTAACGGGACTATATTCCATCTAAATTTTTAAATAACTTATATACTATCCAATTTATACATATCTATTTTCTTTTTAAGTTGACGCTTATGCTATTCATCGGGATAACGAATTTCCACCAATATCTGACGTTTTACGTTTTTATTAAACTTGTTGTTTATATTAGATTATAATTCATTAAATTGCTTGTTGACTTAGCTCACCTTGTGGTTTTCATTAATTCGTCACGTGTAATTGTCGTTGTTGCTGTACAAGCGTATAGCAATCTATGAAATGCTTCACGCCCCCAAAATCTACGATTGAAGCGATAACATACTTCTGAAAGGTAGCTTTGTAAATGTTTTTGAGATACACCTCTATGCGGCCCGGAAAACACAGCTTTAGCATTTGCGATAATTTTATGAGTCCAAGGAAGTAGTTTCATTGAGTCCTTTGGATCAAGAAGGACTGCTCTATAATGACCTATTTCCATACTTTTTGCCACCGTTTGATAGCTTCTCCATCCGTCGGAACGAATTGATGTTATTAACGTATCTATTTTATCATCAGGAACGCCAATTCTTTTTAATATGGTTTCGATTGTCTCAGCCTTCGCATTCTCTGCAACAAAGGCATGAGCAAAGCCAGGTTTTTCAATTCCATCTTTATTAATCCATGTGGAAACTGCTACTATAACTAATTCTTTTTTCTCTGCCCCACGGCCTCTTTTACCTGAAAAACTTGGACCAAATAAAGATTCATCTATTTCTACTAAGCCCGCCAATGTATATTTGGCATCTCGATCAGCCATCGCTTTGCGGACTTTATGAGACATTGCCCAAATAGTTTTGTAATCTTTGATTTCTAACTCATTCTTCAATTCATTGATGGATACTCCAGTTTTTGAAGTCGCCATCCTAAAGATCAGCATGAACCATTTCATTAATGGTGTCCTTGTTTTATGGAATATGGTTCCTGCTGTGAGTGAAACTTGGTGATTGCAATTTTTACATTTATAGAGGCCCCGTGTCGAAACTTTCCAGTATTCTCCACCATTACATCTTGGACAAATAAAACGTTTAGGCCAACGGGTTTTAAACAACCAATCATAACAATCAGATTCATTTCTAAACTCTTCCTGAAATATGATCCAGCTCATGTCTTTATATGTTGGCCGATAAGAATCTCTTCCCATACCCATAATGTAGCACGGGCAGGTGAGCTAAGTCAATAAGCAATTTACAAAATATAAATGGACTTTTCACTATTGAATTTTCCAAATTGGCATGACACTGAACAGCAGATAAATTATTTACAAAGAACTTTGGCTGATTGAAAAACCTGCCT
>JAUXGF010000246.1 GCA_030622395.1 Calditrichaceae bacterium | reverse complement strand
TAGATCATTTTTACTTTTTTCATTTTTTCATATAACTTTTGACACTACCAATAATATGTTTGCGCATTTTCCAATCACATTAATTTTTTATTTAACAGGGTGAATTGGCTGACTATGTTCTTAAACTTCCGATATTTATATTTTAATAGTTAAGCCTAAAATGATAGACCTCCCTAAAATTGGCCTGGCCATAAATATATTTTTTCGCTGATTTGCAAAAGCCTGCTCAATACGTGGATTTCCTTCTGTTAAACCGATTGTATTTGTTAAATTTGAAACATTGAGTCCAAGTTTGATTTTGTTTTGCATTAATTCATAAGAAGATCCGGCATTAAATAAATTATAATCCGGCAATATTTCCGTATTGGCGTCATTTACATATCTGTCGCCGATATACTGCCAACTGCAAAATATTTTAAGCTGCTTATAACTATAAGACGGTCTAAAATCCATAATAAATTGCGGAATCCTGCGTACTCGATTCCCGTCTAAATTAGTATTAGTAACAGCGCCTGTTTCAGAGTCAATTTCACTGATCCTCAATTCCAGCAGCCGCGGATCCTGAACAGTGCCAATTAAATCAAAACGTAATCCTGCAGTTGGAATAAACACCGTTTCAAATTCAGCCCCAATAGTCTTGCTTTTTGCAAAACGTTTTTCCTGTACAATCCGTCCATTCTTAAAGACTTCATCAATAAAAGGAATATTGTTAATACGACTGAGAAAAACAGAACTAAAAAGCGAAAAATAAGAGCCGGATATTTTAAAGCCGCTTTCCAGTTGATAAATATATTGCGAATTCCCGCGTTCATCAGAAAATATCCACTGTTCAAAATCCGGCGTACGAAATCCGCGACTGATCCGTCCGTATAATGCTAAATGATGATTGAAATTATAATTTCCTCCAACTGATAAAGCCCATTCATTAAAATTATGTTTATAATAGCGAAATGTACCGTCACCGAAAACGACATTCCGTTCCGCCTCTGTTTCCCCATTTCCAATTACAAAATCATCTCGGGTGTTTTCCACTTCTCCTTTTACGCTATGTGATTCCAAACGCAGTCCGCTATCAAAGCGAAGCCTATCATTTGCCTGCCATTCATCTGTAAAATAAATTGAATAAACTGCAGCCTTGCTCATTGCATTAACATAATAACTGCCATACTGTTCAAACCCGTTGTCTGTTACCGATGTAACCACATCGCCTGTAGAATTTAAACCCACTAAATCTAAAAGCCGCGGCGCATCTTTTACTTCAGTCAAAATATTTTGCCAATACCAGAAATCACCGGCGCTGTATTTACTATAATAGCCGGCAACGCTAATTTTATGTCGTTCAAATTTCTTGTTAATTTGCAGATTGTTTACAAAATTATTTAATGGTTTAGTAATTGTCCACCAGCCGTTACAGGCAACAAGACCGTTATTATTGAGATTTGAAATATCTTTGATTGCCCGACCGTCGTCCGCATATCGATATTCCCATCGGCTAACGCCCGGCGCTGAAGAAAGATGCTTCACGGAATCTGCAAAAAAATAGGCGTCGAATGGATTTTCTAAAGGAAAGATAGCGTTAAATTCAACGTCTGCTTTCATTAAACGCATAGTATTTTGAATACTCCAACCGCAGCCAAAATCGTACACAGATTCCGATGTAACAGAAAATAATTCAGGATGAATGCCGTCGCTGATATCACGTTGGAATATTTCTCCACTTGGGCTGGGGAAAGATGTTTTACCGGCATGCATAATGGTCATAGTGCCGAAATTCGCATCAAGACCGGGAATCGATTCGGGATCGTCAGGATTCTGCAGGGGGATTGGTAAATAGAATATATTCCGATCGTTAAGATATTTTCCATAGATTCTGAAATAGCCGTCATTAAACAGGCGGGTGATATTTAATTTGAATTGACCGCCGCGGTTAGAAACAAAATCCGGTGTGCGGGCTCCCCTGCTGTACCTGAAGAAGCCTCCGCAATTGAATCTTGTTTTATTACCAATCGGACCGCCGTAATTAAAATCGACCCTTTTGAAATCATGGCTGCCAACTGATATTTTTAATAGCGCTTTACGTTCGATACCGCCGGTTTTACTTATAAAATTAATTATACCGCCTGGAGCATTGCTTGCAAAAATAGAGCTTGAGCCTCCTCGAACTGCTTCCATTGAATTTACACTTTCATCCAGACGCATCAATATATCAATATTAGCGAAAGCTAGTTCGGAAGCTTCAAAAAGCGGCAGCCCATCTTCATACATGGAAATATAGCGATAAGAGCCATCTTGAGGAATTCCCCTTGGAAACAAATTGTTTGACACTTCTCCGCCGGAACTTTCCACATAAAACCCGGGAATAACCTTTAACAATTCTGCCGTGCTGTGGGGCGCCCGCTCAGAAATCTGCTTGTTGCTTGCAGTTGTTATCGCCACACTCGATTCAAGTTTCATGAAAGGATTTCTACAGGCAATAGTTACGATTTCTTCCATATTGAGTATGTCTAATTCAAGAAAAAAGTTTTGATTGACAATTTCTCCCGGCTTTACTTCAACTAAAAGACTTTTGGTTTTATAGCCGATCAAACGCGTAGAAATTAAGTATATTCCTTTTTGAATATTATTGAGAATATTCGCTCCTTTATCATCTGTAACATCCTGACATTCAATATTTTCAAGTGATATTTCTGCATCCACTAAAGGTTCGCCTTCAGCGTTTGTGACAAATCCTCTAATTTTAGCAAAGCGGGTTTTATCGGCGGCTTTCCTTGTAATGACAAATGTTTTTTCGCCGGCGAGGCTGTATTGCAGGTGGTGTTCTGGGAGTATCTTTTGCAGATCATCAAAAACATTCCCTGATAAATCAGTTGGAATTGTTGTTTTTAAACCATCTACAATATTAACTTCATAAATGAAATAAACGTCATATATTCTTTCCAACAGAGAAAATGCTTTTTTTAAAGCAATCTGTTGTTCTATCGGATTATGCCCAAGCTTGTTTAAAAAATCGTCCCTGGGAATTTCCTGGGAAATTGCCGAAACAAACAAAAGTTTAACGCAAATTATTATGGATATGATTAAACGCATTTAATTCTCTTAAAAACACTATTAAAAGAGTATTCAGGCATTGGTCTTTCCAAATATTACAGTATTGCCTTTTATATAAACCGGCGCCTGTAACACTTTACCTAACGTTTCTATAATAAGATTTAAATCCCTATTCTCTATAGATCCGGTGATAGTTCTTTCTAATAATCTATCATCTTTTATTTCTACTTCGATACCGTATGTTTCTTTTAGCCGTATTATAAGTTCTTTTAACGAGGTTTTATTTAATACCAATTGATCTTTCCACCACGATGTTTGCAAAGTTTTTGTGACTTTTTGAGATTTCATATCCTGCGCATTTTTTTTGAAGTATAAAAATTCTCCCGGCTTCATAATTACACTTGCTGATATTTTCTGACTGTCTAATTCCGTTTTAGCCATAGCCTTAACACTACCGCTGATTAAAACTACTTCGGTTTGATTTTTTCTGGAATTAACTGTAAAACGTGTGCCTAACACTGTGATTAATCCCTGATCAGTAGATACTGTAAATTTTTGCTGAACCCCTGCCGGTTTTTTAGCAACCCTAAAATAAGCCTCCCCCTGCAGATAAAAATCTCTTTTAGTTTCCGAATTATATTTCGCAGGATAGCGAAGATATGAATTTGCATTAAGGATAACTACTGAGCCATCGCCTAAATTTAGTTTTGTTCTTTCGCCGAAATTAGTAGAGATTGATGTATATGTTTCATCATCAAAAGGACTATAAATAAAATTAAATATGGAAAGATTAAAATTAAGAGCTATTAACAAAATTGCAGCCGCAGAAATTACAGCGGCGCTTATTTTTACAATACGATAGTTGTATAGACTAAAAATGTTCGTATAGGATTTATTATTTTTAGTTTCAATAAAGCCATATTTCAGATTTAATTTTTCATCTATTTTTTGCCATTCCCGCTGCACATCCGGTACAGGATGGTTTTTAAATTGACCTGCATGCCATAGATTTAACGCTTCATTGTATATTTTACTATTTTCAGGATTTTCCTTACACCACGCTTCCCATTTCCGATTCTGACGCTTACTGCCTTGCCCTGAAATATGCAATTGAAAACTTTCATCTGTAATTAATGAATTTATATTTTTTGTAACTTCCTTATGTTTCATTTTTCCCAGTCATTTTAGATTTTATTTGGTTTTATCTCTTATAAATATATAGAGACATTTTTTTTAATTATGTAATGTTAAAAAATAATATTTCCCGAATTATTTATTCTCGAAAAATCGGGATACAACTTCCTGTGTCCCTTTCGGGAAAAGATGCCAAGAAACAATAAGATAAAAGACAATTAAATTTCAGACTCTGCTTTATGGTATTAATTTATTAATACTATTCTTTTCATTGTTATTTTTAATACTTTGTGCCTTTGTGTCTTAGTGGCGAAAGAATATTTCAGGATTTTAATTTTTTTAGAAAAGTTTTCTCAGGCGATGGAAGGCTTCAGAAACATAATTCCGGGCAACTTGCGAAGAGATGTTCATAACTACGGATATTTCTTTATAAGAAAGGTTATTATAAGTCTTTAAATACAAAGCTTCTCGTATTCTGTCGGGAATAGCTTCTAAAGCTTTTTTTAATCTTAGTTCTGTTTGCTCGTTGCATTCCCTGATAATAATCATATCCAGAGGCGAAAAGGCTTCTTTTGGCAGTTCATTGATAATGCCTCTATTTTTATCTTCTTCGGTTTTCTTCTTTTTTATAGACTTAATTATTAAACGCCGGAGTGAAGCCAACAGATAAGCTCGTACTGAAATAACCTCTGAAAATTGACTTCGTTTTTCCCAAAGATAGATAAACATATCCTGAATTGAATCTTTTGCTAATTCTTCATTATGACATAAAGAAAAAGCAAAATTGTATAGCATTTCATATTTACTTTTAAAAATCAACGATAGGGCTTCAGGTTTACCTTTACGCACTAACTGCCATAACCGTTCATCTGTACATTTAATTAATCCCATACTTATACTATATTTTTAAATTAAAGAATAAGAATGGTTTAATATACTACTAATGTTTTATTTTTCAAAAAGTTTAAAGTAATAGCTAAGGTG
>JAUXGF010000233.1 GCA_030622395.1 Calditrichaceae bacterium | reverse complement strand
TAGGCGCGGTAATCGTGATCAGTAAGGTCAATTGCTTTATTCAGAAAAGTAATGGCTACATCAAAATAATCTTTCTGAAAAGCGATTGCCCCTAAATAATAATTAACTTCCGCATTGTTTTTGCCTTCTGCGTAAAGGGCGCGAAATTTTCCCTCGGCTTGTTTAAGATTGTCTTTGTTAAAAATTTCAATAGCTTCGCTAAGTTTTGCCGCTTCCACAAAGCCTCCTTTTTTCTTTTAATAATTATATTGTCTATTATTCAAGGTGAAGAATTGGATTACTGAATTAATGAATTGTTGAAGAATTGCTCCGAAGGAGTCCCTGTGGGAAAGTACTGCTCATTACTTATAACTCTTCATTAATTCATCACCCCATTCTTCCAATTTTTCCCCATTCTATTCTTCCCACTACTTCAATACTCCAGTACTCCATCACTCCCTTATTCCAACTTTTTCTTCTTTAAAATAAACGCCCCTATTGTATCTTCATACTGCTGTGCATCAATATATTTATATTTCTTTAATTTCCCTAAAATCCATTTTGACTTCCATTTAACCCAGCGGCTGTTAACGGTAGGTATCCTGGTTAACGGCTTTGGAATTACCGATGTAAGCCTTACCATTTCTTCCAGCGACAAATCGCTAACGCTTTTATTGAAGTAATACCATGACGCCGCTTCAACGCCGAAAACTCCCCGCCCCAACTCTATTACATTCAAGTATAAATGATAAATGCGGTTTTTAGATAGAGTCGACTCCAATCTTTTTGCAATAAAATATTCTCTTATTTTTCTGAACAAACTCTTCTCAGTCGAAAGATATAAATTCTTAGCTAATTGCTGCGTAATTGTACTCCCGCCTCTGGCAAATTTCCCTTTATCCCAATTCTTTTTTATAGATTCCCTTAGCTCTTCATAGTCGACCCCTTCATGTTTGTAGAAAGAGGCGTCCTCTGTAATTCTTATGGTTTGTCTCAAAAGTTTCGGTATCTTTTTAAAGCGCACCCATTTCTGTCTGATTCTCAATTTTTTACCGGCAAGTTCAGCTTCATCAATACGAATTTGCATTAATGCCGTTAACTTAGGATTCTGGTTTTTTAGATTGGAAACATCAGGCAGACTGAAATAAAAATAAACAATGAAAATGACAACCATGGTTGACAGGATAATTGCCGTCCATTTTATCATCTTTTTCCGGTTAAAAGTTAATTTCTTTTTCTTTTCTTTAATTTGATCGTTTTTTTCTTCACACATAAAAATAAAATCACTCAATATATTGTTAATAGAATTTTAATAATTGTGATCAATTTGACATTTTCAATTAAATAAATTCTGTCTTTTAGTTTTTTAATTAAAATACAGCCAATATGGAAACAATCCGAAAATTCCTCCTGTATGTATAAATAAAATATTCTTTCCGGGCAGCGTTTTGTTTTGCAATTCTTCTTCCAAAGCCAGCAGCGCTTTAACTCCGTAAACCGGATCAATTATTAATCCCTCGCTTTGAGCAAAACGAGATATAGCGTCCGCTTCTCTTTGAGCGATAACCCCATAGCCTCCGCCGACAAAACCGTCTACTATTTTAATTTCATTTTTGTTCCAATTCAAATTATAACCATAGCGTTCAATAAAGCGTTTAATTATCCAATCAATTTTATTTACAAAAAATGCAGCGTCATTACATACATTTACTGAAACAATATTTATATCGCTGGAAGTCAACAATTTGCCTAATAGCAGTCCGGCATGCGTACCTCCGCTGCCTGTGGCAAAAACAATTGTATCAAATTTTTGATTCATTTTTTTTGACTGTTCTAATATTTCTAAAAAACAATTGATATATCCCCAGGCGCCTGTTTCATTAGAGCCGCCCTCGGGAATAATATAAACAGAGCCGGAAGTTTGCCGCGCTGTTTGCTGCATGATAGATTCAACATTATTATATTCATCAGGACTTACAAAACGAATATTCGCATTAAGCAGCGAATTTAAAAAATAATTTCCCTCAGGCATTGACGGCTTTTCACCGCGCAACACTAAAGTTGTTTTCATACCCAACTGCGCTGCACAGAAAGCTGTTGTTCTGCAATGATTGGACTGTAAACCGCCGCAGGTTATTATTTGCCGGCAACTGCTTTTTTGGGCGTCTTTTAATAAAAAATCCAGTTTACGGACTTTATTACCGCTCAATTCCAGTCCTGTCAAATCATCGCGTTTAATCCACAATTTATAACCGTGCCCTTTTTTAAAATACCGCTTAAACCCCATAATCGGCGTGGGCTTCATACTAAAATCAAAATGATCGGGAAGACGCATATTATTCTCCAAAAGTAAGATATCAGTCACGGGTGGAATATTAAGACCCAATATACACCCAAATAAATTCCCCACCCGTAAGGTTCTGCCTCCAAAATAAAATATTCCTTGACATTAAAAGCGGATATTACCAATTTTATTGTAATTATTCAAATGAAGATCGAATACTTTCATTAATTATTCTTAGATTTTTTTGCGCTTTTAAAAATATCGACAAGGCAGCATTAGTCAATTCACATAATTTGATTAAAACTGGAGATCTATTATTATTATGAAATCCCAAAGAAACGATTCCCGCCATCTTTTAGAATACTATCTTAAAAACTTTGAGCTGTTTAAAGTAAAACCCTCTATATCCACTTGTTTCAGCGCCCCCGCCAATATCCCCGGTAATGAATTACACAGCCTTCTTAATTTGCTTAATAAATGGTTTATTCATCAAACCTTTTTATTCAATGATATCAAAAACAACGAAGCGTTAATTAATTTTATAGATGATAATAACAATCGGGATTTATTAAACGATATTAACTTGTATTTTCAATTCACTCCTGACTTAGAGACCTGTATAAATCAAAAGCGCGATCAAATAGAACAGATTATTCAGCCGCAGATATTTTGCACTAATCAATATCATAAAAGTCAAACAACATGGGGTAAGGATATTTTTCATTTTCATGGATTCGAACCTGAGATTTTTAAAATAAAAACAAGTACAAAATTGATTAAAATACCCATTTGTTATCCTGAAGATATTGAAGTAATCTATGCTGCGATCAACCCGGCTTCAAATCAATCCTTAAATATACCGTTAAAAGATATAACCGCTAATTTAAACAAAAGCGCCGGGCTGCTGCATCTTAGGGAAAAATATTCTAAAGAGATAACGATTATTGTTATTCGTAAATGTTATTTTCACGAAGAGGATCATTTAACTTATAATTTCGATTATTTTAATTTTGACTGCCTTAACGAATTGCAACAGAGTTTTAAAAAAACGCTGCCACAAAAAACAGATCACATTGAGGGGATTTTTTACAATTTGAATAAAATGCTTTCATTTGACCATGAGGGAAGATTTGTACAAGCTTCTTCAGAATTTAAACGACTTTTTAAAAAACACTATAAAACAGATCTTCTCCAAAATTTCGCAGCTTTCTGCTTCTTTAAAAAAGAAACGGGCCAGCGCTATAACGTATATCTAAATCATTTATTTAATCTTTACTTTAATTCCGTTCTGATTTCAAGTTTAAGCGTTATCAATAATAATAAAAAGGTGAAATATTTTTGTGATATTAACAGCCCGCTAATGAGCGCTATAAATTTTCATCAACCGACAGCGCTTAAAATAGATGAGGATAGATTCGGCCATTTAACGCCATATTCTATAAATGCAGTAATTAATTTAAAACGATCCACAAACCAACAGTACAAAAACAATTTATCTGAAGTATCTGTAGTAATCCATAATCTACTTAATACACGCTATTCCTTTTCAGAAAAGAAATATCATATAGATTATCTTTTTAGTAAAGGAGCCAATCACATTTACTTTAATATTCCATGGTTTGCATCCCATTCCTTAAACCGGCTTTATAGTAAAATAGACGAACTCGATCCGAATGATCAAAGTTATAATGAATGGTTTTCTTACATTCATCAGCTTGGGCATTTTCTTAAATCCGGTATACATCGATCCGAAATATTGGTTTTTTATCCATCGTGGGACGCCAGTCATAAATGTTTTGTCGAAATAATTAAAGAAATAAATAGAATCGGCATTGATTATGAGCTTATTGAATTTGATGATTTTAATGATAATAATATCTGCTTTGTAGAACAAGGGTATATTAATTACAAAAACAAAGTGTTTAACGTCATTATGCTGCCGGGATTATCCGTTATTCCTTTTGAGACAATCAAGAAGTTATCCCAATTTCATCAAAGCAGGGGCATAGTTATAGCGCTCGCCAAGCTCCCTGAACGTACGGAAACGCCTGCTAAACAAAAACAACTGGACATGTTAAAAAAAGAAATCTGGTTAGAAGAAACAAATCTTTCAAGCACCATTTACAAGCAGCATGAATCCGGCGGATTGGGTTATTTCCAGCCTTATATTAACCGCTTATCCGATATCTTTACTGATTTGGATCCTCCTTTGCGCTTTAATATTATTGCAAAAAAAGCCGGTATAAATTATATCCTTCGTGAAACAAACGATGTTTTTTATGTATTATTATTAAATACAAATCAAAACCATCCTATTGAATTTGAAATTAAAACGCGCTGTCTTGGCAGACCTTATTACTGGAACTTTGCTCTCAGTGAATCGCAGCCCTGCGCACATTGGTATATAAAAGATCATTGGTTATATATTAAAATGAAATTAGCCAATCGTCAAAGCCAATTATTAGTGATAGATAAAAAACAAAAAATAAAAATCTGGCAGCTAATCGAATCACAGCTTGACGGCTGCAAGATGATTAAACAGGATGAATCTTCTTTTCAAATGGAAGGCTGGCAAAGAGAGGAAGGGCTTTTTAAACTATTAATTGCAAATGGCAAAAAACAAAAATATCTAAGTTATAAAATAAAAAGCAGATTGCCGGTTTTAGCGATTAATCCGAAAGGTTGGTACCTTGATAGCGTCCATTACCAGGATAAAGTAACTTTAGGCGATCAAAGCATCCCTTTTCCTTATGAAAGCTGCATGCTGTTTTATCATAAATTAATTATTTTAAAAGAAGAGTATATAAAAAATAAAAAATTATTTTTAGACTTAGGTAAATTAAAAGAATGGTGCGCAGTATATATAAACGATCAATTTGTAGAACAACGCCTGACGCCGCCCTGGCTTTTTGATATATCCGGCTTTGTAAAGAGCGGAGAAAATAAGATCAGCATTAAAATCGTAAATAACTTATCTAATAAACTTGCCCATGAGTTTAACGACGATACTACTATTTATCCTATTCAGGAATATGGTTTGTTTGGTCCGGTAAAAATTATTTCTTATTCACGTATTAATTTTAAGATTTAGATATGGCGGAGGAAGATTGGAGTAATG
>JAUXGF010000111.1 GCA_030622395.1 Calditrichaceae bacterium | reverse complement strand
CTTATGCAGGTAAAATTTAAAATCCCCAACCATTTGAGAATTAGACGTAACCCCGTCGGTCATCTTTTTACCCTGATATGGCTTAAGCATTTCCTCTGCAAATTCGATATTGAGAAAATTACACAAGTTTTCTAATTCAATGCGCGGATCGGCTAACAATGATTCAAATTTCAAACTGAATTGTCTTTGTGCGGGAATAGTCTTTAAAAAATTAATTGTATTCTGATTGGAAATTATCCAGATCAATTCGGCTAATTCATGCCTTGAAAACGGATGGCTGTGCCGGAAAAAGTTCTTATCTAATTTCGCTTCAATAAATGAATAAATCATGGCGTAAGGATGGCGGATCAAGTGAATATATAAAGGATCCTCAAAAGCGGTTTCCATTCTTTTTAAGATTTCCGGATCAAAAGCGTAAGTAGGGGTTTTATCGACAATGTACCTGCCGCCGACCCATTCCTGCATAAGTCCGAAAAATTCATTGGTTGTCAGATTTTTCTGCTCATACTCAGACATAATCTGTTTTGCTTCCGCAGCGCTGTATTCCTTTATTTCCATAATAGCGCGAATAGTAGCTTCCAGCCAGATTTCAAGTCCATCCTGTGAGAAAGCGGATTGACGTTCCTGCAAGGTGTTAAATGAAAGTAAGTCTAATTCCGGCGGCGAGAATAGTTTTGGGTTTCCTGCAAGCATAATGCGCAGCAGGGTAGAACCGGAACGCGGCGGCGACAACAGGAATACTGCCGGTGGATTTTTTTGCCGGCGGCTTGTGGTTTGCGGAGGCAGCGACGTAATAAGCCTGCGGAATTGATCTGTTTTATCATCGTCGATTTTTTCCAGGTTTTCAGAATTTTCAATCCTGACGCCGTATTTATGTGAGGCTTCCGCTTTTATGCCGAAATTTTTCTCAACTGAATCAGGATAATATTCAGCTATGTACATTGCCAGTTCGGCAATCAGCGGCGCTTTAAAAACAGTGCCGACATGGACGACCTCGTCCAATTCTTTTTGCAGTCTGTTGGCAAATACCGCGGCTTTGAGTGAATTACCCCCAAGATCAAAGAAGTTGTCATAAATTCCGATCTTATCAATGCCTAAAATATCTTTCCATATATCTACAATAAATTGTTCCAATTCAGTGCGCGGCGCAACATAAGCTTTCTCTAAATCAGGGCGGGATTGATCCGGCTTGGGCAGCGCTTTGCGGTCGACTTTGCCATTCGGATTAATCGGGAGAGAGTCCATTTTGATAAATATGAAGGGAACCATATAATCCGGTAATTTTTCCAATAAGAAATTGCGTAACTCATTGTTGTTGGGAACTGTTTCCCCATCAGGCACGATATAGCCGACTAAGCGGCGGTCGCCGGGCGTATCTTCCCAAGCCAGTACAGCGGCGTCTTTTAACTGCGGATATTCTTTTAACAGCGATTCAATTTCACCTAATTCGATCCTGAAACCGCGAATTTTGACTTGCTGATCAATGCGTCCCAAAAATTCAATATCCCCGCCGGGAAGGTAGCGGACCAAATCCCCTGTGCGGTAAAGGCGCGAACCTTCTTTATCATTAAAAGGATTTAAAACAAATTTTTCAGCGGTTAATTGAGGGCGGTTAAAATATCCCAGTGCCAGCCCGTCGCCGCCAAGACACAATTCGCCGGGCACGCCCACGGGAACGGGTTGAAAATTCTTATCAACCACATAGCAAGTTGAATTGGCGATTGTTTTACCGATAGGCACGGTCGAAGCGTTTTCAGCCACATCTTTAACTAAATGCCAGGTTGAAAACGTCGTGTTCTCAGTCGGTCCGTAAACATGAAGCAGGCGCTGCGGCGGGTCGTTTAAGAGTACCGACCGAACCGATTTGGCGTCGACTAATTCACCGCCTAATAATACATTCTTTAAAGTACGGAATGCGCCCGGAATTTCGTTTGCCAGTTGATTAAATAAAGAGGTGGTCAAGAACATGGCGCTAATCTTTTGGCTACGCAATTGATCCACAAATTCCTGCGTGGAAAGCATCACATCTTTGGTAATCCCGGCAAGTATAGCCCCGTTAAGCAAAGCTCCCCAAATTTCAAAAGTGGCGGCGTCAAATGCCGCGTTGGAAACCTGGGCGATACGGTCATTCCCGTTAATTTGTACATAATCTGTATTCAATACCAGCCTGTTAATAGCGCGGTGCGGCACAACTACGCCCTTCGGCTTGCCGGTGGAACCCGATGTATAAATAACGTAAGCACGGTCGCCGGCGTTTGTCAGCGTTGGCGGATTATCTGCGCTTTCACGGTCAATTTTATCACGGTCCGTATCCATGTTTAAAATAAGGGATTGCGATTCGGGCAGGTCGGCTGCCAGCGATTGCTGGGTTAAAAGCGCCGGAGTTTTAGTGTCGTCCATAATAAAGGCGATACGTTCTTTCGGATATGATGTATCAATGGGAACATAAACAGCGCCAGCTTTTAAAATACCTAACATTCCGATGATCATATCTATGGAACGTTCCATAAATATGCCGGCCATATCGTCTTTCTTTACGCCGTGTTTAATCAAATAATGAGCTAATTGATTTGACCGCCGGTTCAAGTCAGAATATGATATTTCCTGTCCTTCAAATATAACCGCCGTGTTCTGCGGAGTTTTCTCAACCTGTTTTTCAAAAAGCTGCGTAACGCTTAGCTTGTCGGGATAAGAAGTGTCGGTTTTATTCCAATCAACAACTATTTGCTTTTTCTCCGCCTCGCTGATTAATGAGAGCAGGGAAATTTTCTGTTTAGGATTATCAACAATTTGATGCAGTAAGGCTAAAAAATATTCCGACATGCGTTCAATAGACGCCCGGTCAAAAAGATCAGTGTTGTATTCAAGGGTGCATTTTATATCGTCTTCATATTCCAGCATGATAAACAGCAGGTCAAACTTTGCCACTTCAATTTCAATATCAACAATTTCAAGAGTTAAATCTTTTAATTTCATTGATTGGAGAGGCGCCTTTTGCAGATCGAACATCACCTGAAACAGGGGAGAGACGCTTAATTCTCTTTTGGGCAGGATTGTTTCAACGATTTTTTCAAACGGCACATCCTGATTAGCAGCCGCTTCGAGCACATCATTGCGCACCCGGTTAATCAAATCTAAAAAAGTTATCTCTTTAGTGAAATTTGCGCGAAGCACGATTGTATTAACAAAAAAGCCGATGATCTCTTCGATCTCTTTGCGGTTGCGGTTTGCTATGGGTGCGCCGACCCCAAAATCATCCTGATTTGAAAATTTGTATAAAAATACTTGAAAGGCTGACATCAGGGTCATGTATAACGAAACATTGTTTTCTTTGGTTAATTTCCTGAGTTTGGCGGTCAGCTCTTTACCGATGGGAAATATATGCTGCCTCCCTTTGTAAGAGGCTAAAGAGGGACGCGGATGATCAACAGGCAGTTCTAATTGGGCGGGCATTCCTTTTAAATATTCTGTCCAGTAGCTTAATTGTTTATTGATAACTTCTTCGTTTTGCCGGTCTTCCTGCCATTGGGCGTAATCGAAAAATTGTAAGCTTAAATCTTTTAACGGGCTGGGTATGTTTGCCGCAAAAGCCTGGTACAGCACGATCACTTCCTGTATAAACACCACGATTGACCAGCCGTCGGCGATAATATGATGCATATTAATTATTAACACATATTCGCCGCTATTCAGTTTTATAAAGGATACGAGCATCAGCGGGGCTTGGTCAATCTTAAAAACCGCCGCCGCTTCATCTTTAAGAAGTTGTTGAACCTTTGCCTCTGTTTTATCCGCCGGAATATCGCTGATATCTAATTGATTTAAGGGAACGATTAATTTGCCGGCAATAATCTGTTGGGGTTCACCTTTATCGTCAATATGAAAAGAGGCGCGAAGAACTTCGTGCCTTTTAATGATTTCATTGATGCTCTTTTCCAGAGCAGGAACATTTAAACTGCCTTTAAGCCGCAGCGCGGAAGGGATATTGTAAAAAGCGCTTTCCGGGTCGAGCTGATTTAAAAACCAGAGACGTTTCTGAGCGGCTGACATCGGGTAATCCGCTTGATTTTGCCGTTTAACAATGACGTCCTTTTTGACCGCTTTTCCCTCTTTTTTAAGTTTCTTCCTAAGAAGTTCCAATTTTTCAGGAGAAAGGCTTGACAAACGTTTTGAAATATCTGACATGGAAACTGTCCTATTTAAATTAAAGCTTTATAATATCTTGATTAAATATGATTAAAATTCTTGTAAATATTTATCCCGATTAATCAGGCAAAGGTAGGGGCGACCGGCCCGGCCGCCCCTACGCCTGCCCCTTCCCTCGTATCAGAGTTAAGCGCAGCGGCCTGCCTGCCTATGGCATGGTCTCTGATACGTGTTGACGTTGATATGAATGCACCGCCCCTACGTTCCCGTTGAATCATTTTTTTCTTTATGTTTAAATCGCTAATTGTTTTGGCTACGATTAAACCCACCCCTAACCCCTCCCAAGAGGGGAATTATATATCATGTCCTCCTCTATTTCTTAAAGAGAGGGGGATTTAGGGGGTGAGTTCTCCTCCTCCTCCCGCAGCATTCTCTCCACCTCCTCATCGGACAAATTTTCCAATTCATCCAACATCTGTTCCAAATCTTCTTCATCCTGGGCTTCCGCCTGTATTTCGGTTATGGCGTGAGCTATGCCCTCGACAGTCGGATTTTCAAATAAGGCGCGCAAGGGAACCTCAACCTCAAAAATATCCCTGATTTGAGAAATTACCTGCGTGCCCAGCATTGAGTGTCCGCCCAATTCAAAAAAGTTGTCGTATATGCCGACCCTTTTAATATCTAAAACTTCTTTAACAATATCCGCCAGTTTTTCTTCGGTAGGCGTACGCGGCTCAACGTATACCGCCGATAATTCAGGTCTTTCCTGATCGGGCTTGGGCAGCGCTTTGCGGTTAATTTTACCAGCAGGCGAGAGCGGCATGCTGTCCAGCGCCATAAACACGGATGGAATGAAATATTCAGGCAGCTTATTTTTTAAGAAACTGCGCAGCTCGTTTATAGAAGGATCAGTGTTTTCTTTGGAGACGTAATAAGCGGCTAATCTTTTTTCACCGGGTTTATCTTCGAGGGCAATTACGACCGCTTCATCTATTGCCGGAAATTGACGCAGCGCCGTTTCAATCTCGCCGAGTTCAATACGGAATCCGCGAATTTTTACCTGCTGATCAACGCGTCCTAAAAACTCCAAATTACCGTTGGGTAAAAACCGCACAAGATCGCCTGTTTTATAAAGCCGCTCGCCGGGTTTTTGATTGAAACGATTGGCGATAAATTGTTCAGCCGTTAGTTCAGGTCTGTTAAGGTATCCTTTAGCCATTGTCCCGCCGCCGATATGCAGCTCGCCGGGCGCGCCAACCGGAACAGGATTGCCAAAGGAATCCAACACATATATTTCACGGTTAGCCCGCTGCTTTCCGATAGGGATGCGGCTGTAATTTGTCTTCTGATTAAAATCAGCGGGTATTTCAAATGTTGTCGCCGTAATAATTGTTTCAGTCGGACCGTAGGCGTTTAATAAGCGCACCCCGTTCATTTGCGTTTTTTGCCATTGATTAAGCGCTTCAATCCCCATCAAATCGCCGCCGATGATTATTAGACGCAGCAGATTTTGGGGAATGAGTTCCGGGCTTTTTGACCATTCATTTGCCAATTGCCGCCAGTAAGCGGTTGGCAGATTGATAACAGTTAAACTGTGTTCATTTACTTTTTTATGAAATTCCGACGTCGCCCAGATTTCTTCATCACGCATAACCAAAGACGCGCCGCTGATTAATGTCGGCAGAATTTGTTCTAAAGAGGCGTCAAAGTTGAGCGCGGCAAATTGTAAAACATTGTCATCTACGCTCAGTTCGTAGTAATCACGCATGTCGCAGCAATGATTGGCAATCGCCTTGTGCCCGACAAGCACGCCTTTTGGCTTGCCTGTTGAGCCGGAGGTGTAAATTATATAAGCGGCGTCACCAGGGTTTATTTTAGTGCCGGGATTTGCAGCGCTTTCGGTTTCTATCTTCCCCCAATCGCTGTCTAAGGAAATTATCTTTAACCCGCGTTCGGAAAATTCATTTAATAAAGATTGCTGGGTTAATAAATAAGGCGCTTCGGAATCTTCCAGCATGTAATCCAGACGCTCTTTGGGATAACCGGGATCAAGCGGCAGGTATACTCCGCCCGCTTTTAAAACAGCTATCAATCCGATGATCATTTCCGCGGAACGTTCGGCGCAGATACCGGCAATCGTTCCCGTTTTAAATCCTGTTTTTATTAAATGATTGGCTAATTGATTGGATTTGTCGTTAAGTTCTTTATAAGTCAGTTTTTGCCCGTTTGCCGTTAACGCAGCCGCTTCGGGAGTCAGCCCAGCCTGATTCTGAAATAATTCATGGATACACAGCTTTTCATCATAAATCTTTGGTGGCAGATTCCAATTACTGAGTATTGTTTGCCGCTCATCCTTTGTTAAAAGAGGTAAATCGGAAACCCGCATTTGCGGATCGGCGATGACCCCGTTTATTAAAATATTAAAATGTTCAATAAAACGTTCCATTGTTGAATGATTGTATAAATCAGTGTTAAATTCCAGTTTTCCCGCCAGCGTTTGATCTGTTTCGGTTATATTTAAAATCAGATCAAATTTGGCTGATTTGTTTTCGATCTCAATCAAATCGAATTTCAGTCCGGCTAACTGTAAAGTCTCAACAGGAGCGTTATTTAAAACAAACATAACCTGAAAGAGCGGGGAATGACTCATATCGCGTTCGGGATGCAGTTCTTCGACCAGTGTTTCAAAAGGCAAATCCTGGTGGGCGTAAGCGCCGAGCATGGTTTCTTTTATCTGCGCCAGTAATTCATTAAATGCGGGATTATCAGAAAGACCGGCGCGCAGAACAAGCGTATTTATAAAAAATCCGATCAACTGTTCCGTTTCCGCGCGGTTGCGATTGGCGATAGGCGATCCCACGCAAATATCATTCTGTCCCGAATAACGAAATAAAAGCGTTTGAAAAGCAGTCAGCAATGTCATAAATAAGGTGACGTCTTCTTTGCGGCTCAAATCATTGAGAGCGTTTGTAACTTCTTTAGATAATGTAAATGTTATAAAATCGCCGTTGTATGTTTGATAAGAGGGTCTCGGGCGGTCTAAGGGCATTTCCAAAACAGGCGGAATGCCCGCCAGCGCTTCTTTCCAATAATCGACTTGTTTTTCTAATGTTTTACCTTTCAGCCATTTTCGCTGCCAAAAGGAAAAGTCGGCGTATTGAACCGTCAGGTCGGGCAGGGGAGAAGGTTTGTTATTGGAAAAGGCTTCATAAAGCCGCAGAATTTCATGTACAAATAAACCGGTTGACCAGTTATCCGATACAATATGATGAACCGTAAACATCAGCACATGCTCAATATTTTTTAATTTTAACAAGGTTACGCGCAGCAGGGGACCTTCCTGCAAGTTAAACGATTTGTTAGCTTCTTCAACAGCTAATTTGGTGATTTCCTCATCCCGCTCAGCCTCCGGGATATTCTGTAAATCAATTACCGGTGTTTGTATATTTAATGTTTCAGCGATTACTTGTATGGGATTATTGTCAACGGTAGTAAAGGTAGTCCGTAAAACCTCGTGTCGTTTTACTACTTCATTAAAACTTTTTACCAGCGCCTCAACGTTCAAACTGCCGTTAAGCCTGATTACCGACGGAATGTTATACAGTGAACTTCCCGGCTCAAGCTGATCTAAAAACCATAAACGCTGCTGAGAATAAGAAAGGGGAAATTGGTTGGTATCCCGTTTTTGCGGTACAATCATCACTTCGGAAAGATCAACGCCCTGTTCCTGAAGCATCAGCTCAAACAGCTCCCGTTTTTCCGGAGGCAGGCTGGCAATTTGTTCGTAAAGGCTGCTCATTAAACTCCTTTTTAAGAAAATTACGAATTACGAATTAGGAATTACGAATCAATTATTATCATTCCAAGTTACAATTCCCCCTTAAAAAAGGGGGACTGAGGGGGTTGTCCAGACGTTAATTAATATAATAAACGTTGATTTTAGT
>JAUXGF010000441.1 GCA_030622395.1 Calditrichaceae bacterium | reverse complement strand
TGTCATTCTGATTCATTGACGTAATAAATTTTAAATCTTTCTGCCCGCCGTTATAAATATTATCCCTGATATCTTCGTTATAATAACTTATTACCGTGGAGGCGCTTAAAGCGTTCGGCGCTATATAAAATTTCCAAAGATTGTTTAACAGCAGCGTGTCGTTTGCAGAGCCGTTTAAACTTGTGCCTATATTATATTTTACAAAAATATGGTCAGTCGGTATACTTTTTATCACAGAATTATTTTCTTCATCACGTTCAACATATTTATCTTCAACATCAACGACAATCTGAAATGTTCTTGAATTATTAAACTCAGCGGGTTCATAGTTAACAAAAATGCGCTTTTCCTGCCCGGCTTCAAACGAGACTACAGGTTCGGCAAAAGGAATCTGGCTGGACATGCCGGAATCGTCATAACAGGCAATTTTAACATCCTTCAGAGGCTCGTCCGAATCATTTAATATTTTAAATTCAAGCTGTAAACAGTCAATTCCTGCGTATTTAATAGTTTCCGGATTGAGGGCTAACTCGGGACGGCTATCACTTATATAAAGCTTTTGATAATTATAAATATATTCCTTTCCGGACGTATCCTGTATAAATACATCAAAGTATTTTTGACCGGCGCCGTTAAAACCCGGGAAAGCTATAGTTGATTGAAATAATGTGTCGGAAACTTTTGCCATAGGAATAGTAACGGGATAAACATTTAATTTATCCATATCCCTAAAATTTATTAACTGCATGGAATCTACCTGAAAATAGCTCTGCACGGCTACCTTAAACGACAAAGGCTGTTCGACCTGGGCGTCTTCAGGTTCAACAACAATAGAAGTAATAATGGGTTTTTGCACCGATATCTTAGCGTAACCGGCGGCGTCCTCTATACCGTTACCGATATATGCTTTAATAAAATATGATTTGCCGTCGGAAATAGAGTCATGCGGTACTGAAAACGAAATTTGAGCCGCCGGCGGTTGATAAGAAAATGTTGTGTCATATATTTGATGATTGTTAATATCCGTAACTTCCAACCTGCCGCTGCCGGACGAAAAATCACCTGAAACAGTTACATTAATAACGCTCCCTGCCGGGGGACTTTGGTTATCCACTGTTACGCTTAAATCTTTATCAGGCTTTTGTAATTTTAATGAAGGGTCGCCAAATAAATTAAATTGAGAAACCATCGATTTATATAATGAATAATAGCTGGGAGTATAAGTATCGCCGTTTTCGGTATAATAAATAGGATTAGCCAGGTAAAATATTTTCATCAAATTAACGGCTTCGCCAAAGGTTAGATTATTATCCCATAAATATTGAAACAGTCCCCATTCTATAGCCAGATCGTTGTATTTCCAGCCCACGCCGGAAGCGGCTAAAACAGCAATGGCGCCTTTTTCCGGCGCTAATAGCAGCTTTTCGCCCAAACTTTCCTTACCGGGATTTTCAAAAGCCCCGGTAAAACAGGTCATGCTGGCAATGAAGGGAAGTTTATAGCCGTTATTAAGACGATCAATATCGCTTAAATTTAACAATTGCACATCAGCCCAAATAGCGCCTCCGCCGTGTCCGAAAAAATTGATAAATGAAAGACCGTCGTCAAAATATTCGATCAAATCCGTAGTGCTGCCAAAATCGGGGTCATATCCTTGTATATTCTCGTCTTTTACCGTATTCAAACGGCGGGCGAATGTATTATTCGGGAGCTGCATATTAATCAAACGCAAATTTTGAGCGCGGAAGATAGGTTTGTTTGTCAAACTTTCCAAATCAGAGCCGGAAGCGTCATTACCACTGATAAACAAAGCCGAATTGCGCCATAAATCTATATCGGGATTGTTTTCATAGTTTTCAATTTTATCAAGGTAATCCGATAATTGTTGATTAGTGTTAACCGGAATGCGGGAGATAATTAAATCTGGAATGTAATCATCGCCCGATATTAAGGAATACCAGTAATCCGCCGAAGCAAATCCGAATGTATCCGTTTCATACATTATGGTCGGCACTATATCCGAGCCCGGTTTGATACGCCCTTTATAGTCGTAAGAGCCGTCTCCGACCAAAACCACATAGTTTAAAGGATAGGTTTGATCCCAATTTTGACAGGCATATTCTAAAAAATCTTTTATAGCAATAGGCGATTTGACGCCGCAGTTAAAAACATCATATATATTTTCAACCGTAACAACTTCTACACGTAAACCCTTGTCTTCTTTTAAGGATTTTAACTGCAGGCAGTTGTTATAAAATAAATCATCCGTAATGATAAGATAATCGGCGGCATTTGAATTATCTAACAAGCTCAAATCAGGATTATCGTTTTTCCACGGTTTAAACTCTTCAATATAAAGCGGCTTTTTCTTTTCGTTTTCCGTTAAAGCAACATACTCGACGTCGGGATCAAAAATTTCATCCTGAATGGTTAAGCGGTAAGAAGAAAAATTGTTCACATCTTTAAAGTAATCAACCCGCCCGTTAATAATTTTACTTACCCCTATTTTGTAGACGTCTATTTCAGCGCCGCTAAAACCGTCAACTTCAAATTGAATAGTATAATCATCCGGAAAGTCTTCCTGAAGTCTAAACTTTAAAATATTATTATCGGTGCGGTATTTTCTCAAATAAGTTACATCAAACCAATTTAATAAAACAATATCCGTAACGTCGGGCTGATTAAGATGGATTTGAATTTGGTTTGTTCCATGGTTTATTATAGACTGCGCTATGCCGCTCTGATTACCGAGTATTCTCATATTCTGATTTTTCCAGCCGTCTGACGGCCCAATCTCATCGACTGGGATTTCATTGTTTAACCACAGATCTACCTGGTGTCCGCCCGATGTAAACGGAGGCAGATAAGACTTGCCCCGAAAAACCGCTTTTACAAAAACGCCGGCGCCTTGTTCATAAGGATAAGGTAAATGAAAATCATAAGAGCGGCCTCCAACAGCGCAAATCCCCGAATCA
>JAUXGF010000079.1 GCA_030622395.1 Calditrichaceae bacterium | reverse complement strand
GGAAGTTGACATCCAATGAAATATGATTTTATTGATTAACCTAACCTTCAAGGTATTATGGCAAAGCCATCCCTGCGGGAAAAACCTCGAAAGTTTTTCTATAGGAAAAACAAGAGAATGAATTTATTTAAGTACAACCGACACTGGGAAAAATCTTATCGCTATCCTTATGAAAAGCGCCGGACTATTTTCAAGCAATTAATCACCGAACTTAATACCAGGCAAATAATAGAAATATCCGGTCTGCGAAGGACCGGCAAAACAACTCTATTATTTCAAGTACTAAATTATTTGTTAGAAAATAAGTCGAATCCTTTTTCTCTGTGGTACTTCACTTTTGACGAAGAAAAACTAATTCTCGATGATTTAATAAACACATTTTCCAAACAGACACAGATCGATTTTAAAAGAGAAAAAATTATTATATTTCTTGATGAAATTCAAAAGCTGCCTGATTTTCAGAATCAATTAAAAGTATATTATGATCTCTATCCCAATTTAAAATTTTTTATTTCCGGTTCGACCTCTCTTTTTATTAAGAAAAAAACACAGGAAAGTTTAGCCGGCAGAATAAAAAGCCTGTTCTTGCATCCTCTGAGTTTTGCCGAGTATTTATCTTTCAGGGACAATTCAAATATTCTCGGTACTCCTCTACTTTTTAAAAGCGAAATTGAAAGAAACTTCGAGATTTTTTTAAGCAACCAATTTATTGAAAGTCTCTTTTTACCTGATATAGCTTCAAAGAGAGAATATTATATTGGAATTATGAAAAAGATCATTTTTGAAGACGTCCCTTCCATATTTTCAGTGAATAACCCGGAAATTTTATGGCAAATCGTCCGCATGGTCGCCCAGAAGCCGGGAATTCTTATAGATTATCAACATCTGGCAAATGATATTGGCATTTCAAATAAAACGATAAGCAGCTATTTTTATTACTTAGAAGAATCATTCCTGGTAAAGAAAATATATAATTTTTCCCGCAATAGAATTACCTCCGAAAAAAAACTTAAACGATTTTATTTAGCGTCACCTTCTTTTAGCTGGGCATTAACCGACTTTCTTGATATTGGATATTTAGTTGAAAATTTAATTGCCTCTTTAAAAAACTATCAATTTTTCTGGCGTGACTCTTATCATCACGAGATTGATTTTATTGAAATAGATAATAATGACATGATCGTTCCCATTGAAATTAAATACAAAGAAAAACTACAACTTAAAGAACTAAAAAATATGTTTATATTCGCTAAAAAGTTTGGCTGTAAAAAAGGAATTATTTACAACAAAGTTATCGAAAAAAAATCATCGTTTTATAATTCTCCTGAAATTGAAATAATTGAAAAACCGGTCTACACATTGTTTTGATTGATAAATATTTAATTCAAATTTTTAGACGATTTAGAACTGAACTCTCTGATGAATTAAATTATAAATCACAAATAACAAATTTCAAATAAATCTCAATAACTGAAAATCAAATTCCAAGCAAAATTTGTTTCGGTAATTAAACATTCCCGGGAAGCCAATCGCCCGATTGGAGCCGTTTGCCCAGGCTGATAATTACCGCCCGTTCAATAATATTCTCCAATTCCCGAACTTAGAAATAAGAATTATATAAAAAACAGAAAAGTAATTATTTAGCTTGTTTGGTAACGCCTCAGATAAAGGTGGATAAAAGAGTTCATTTGTCTTAATTCGTTTTGTTTCGCATATCATATTCATTAAATTATGTTTGATGCGACTGAACCCGGCATTAACCCCGAACAGGAGGTAACATGAGAAAAACGGATACACTTAGAAGACAGCACAAGGATTTATTAGAAATTGCAGCAGAGGTTTCATCGCATTTGAATTCCGAGAAACTCGCAAACGATGCAAATGAAGTACGGGATTTATTGTCACAATTATTCGGAAAATTAAATGTTCATTTAACTTTGGAGGATCAAGTATTATATCCTCAATTAATTAATCATTCCGATGAGAAAATAAGAGAAACTGCTAAAAGATTTGTTGATCAAATGGGCGGGATTGCCGACGCCCTTAAGGATTATAAAAATAAATGGTCAAGCGCAATTAAAATCCAAAAAGCCGCGGATGATTTTATTAATGATACTAAGGGAATATTCGACGCTCTTGCCAAACGAATTGAAAAAGAAAACAATGAACTTTACGTTTTGCTTGATATTAGCTGAAAATTTACTCCGCCTGAATTTCATCTCCGTCTCCGGCGGATTCGTCAGGCAGGTGAGTTCGAGTGTTTGCCGAAAGGCTAATCAATCTCAGTCATTATCTTTGCCACACGAAAAACTTATCCCTAAAAAACGGGGTTTATGTTCAAGGAATTTAGAATTTAAAATAGAAGGAAACATACCATGGATGATTTATTAATCACCGCAGTTAAAGCAGTCCAATCCGCTTCGCAAATCTGTCAACAAATTCAGGCGCAACTTGTACACGAGGATTCATTGACAAAAAATGACCGCAGCCCGGTAACTGTCGCCGATTTCGCTTCACAGGCGGTTATCTGTAAAACTTTAAAAGAACATTTCCCGGATATCCCAATTGTCGGTGAAGAAGACGCCGACAGTTTGCGTCAGGAAGAAAACGAAACTCTGTTAAATAAGATCGCCTCATTTTTGCCTGATTGGAAAACCGAAGAAATATTGGATCAGATTGACCAGGGGAACGGCGAGGCGGCTTCTTTGTTTTGGACGTTAGACCCCATCGACGGCACTAAAGGATTTTTGCGTGGCGATCAATACGCTGTGGCGCTGGCGTTAATACACGGCTACAAAGTTGTAATGGGCGTTTTAGGCTGCCCGAATCTTCCTTTTGAAGAAGAAAGCGCGGACGGCACAATCATGTATGCTTCAAAAGGCGGCGGCGCTTTTGCCCGGGCAATGAACGGCAGCCGGACGCGTGAGGCGCATGTTTCGCAGAACTCTATTTCTGATACAGTGCGCTTTTTAGAAAGCGTTGAATCCGGTCACGCCAATCATGGTTTGCAGGGACAGGTTATGGGGAAGCTGGGCGACAGGGCGCAGTCGGTGCGTTATGACAGTCAGGTAAAATACGCTGTTTTAGCTCAAAGCATGGCTGACGTTTATTTAAGACTGCCCAGCGTCTCCAAACCGGATTATCGTGAAAAAATCTGGGATCACGCCGCAGGTTTGGCTGTGGTTGAAGAAGCCGGCGGAAAAGTTACCGATATGTCCGGCAAGGATTTGGATTTCAGTTCAGGTAAAAAACTAATAAACAACCGCGGCGTTATTGTCACCAACGGCAAGCTTCATCAGCAGATAATTGATATGGTTAATGAGTAAAACAAGTTGTTTTGATTGGAATATTGCTTAATATATTGTTAAGCACTCAGAATTACTAATGAAAAAAGAACAAGAATCAAAATTCGTTAAATATTTTCTTTCTAATTTGAAAGATATTCATTTTGAATATGGTGAATTACATATTTTTGAGCGTCCAGATTTTTTATATAAAATAAGTAAAAAAACTATCGGAATAGAAGTAACAAGAGTTTTTCAAACTCATAAAATTGGTGAAAAATCGCTACAGGCTATTGAGAATGAACGACAGATTATTGTTGAACAAGCACAGAGAACTTTTGATGAAATTGAAGGTTCTCCAAAATTGGATATTGCTGTTCATTTCGGTTATTATACTGATGTTAATAAAAAGAATCGTTCTATTTTAGCAAATAAACTGGTCGATTTAATCTTAAAAAATATACCGTCTATTAATTCTTCAATAATTATTGAGAATAAATTTGAAAACATTGAAGATTTTCCAGAAGAAATTAATTCAATAAGAATTGCTAACTTTTCTTTTTTAAATAGAAATAATTGGCATGTTCCAGGTTTTGGTTTTATTCAGAGCAATTGTATTAAAGAGATCCAAGATATACTTAATAAAAAGAATGGGTACTTATCTGTTTATAAAGAGAATTGCGGTTATTGTTGGCTTCTAATAGTTGCAGATAGTCTGTTCCCGTCATCAGCATTTGAGCCTTCACTACAAACAAAGGAAAATATTTATAATTCGGACTTTGATCGGGCTTTTTTTATGTGGGATTGGTTTGGTAAGTATTTTGAGATTCAATTAAAAAAGAAATAACTTGGTTTGTTCCTAAAAATGTGCTGCAAGGGAACGAGTACTGTCCGTTAGGCTTTAATAAAGTTTTTTTGATAAATTACTAATTATGTTAAAATTAATTATTCTAACGAGTTTCTTTTTTGTCACTTTTTTCGGGTGCTCGGATAAAGAAGAGAATAAGGTTTTTAACGACCAAGAAATAATTAAAGAACTCGAATCAAAGGCCCACTCTCTCGATTCGTATGCCCAGGACTACATTATTAAGGATAAAGTTGTTAAGAGAATGTACTTTCTTTTCGAAAAGACCGGGAAAAGTATTTATACGTTTCGTTCAGAGTATTTGAAGAATGGAAAACAATTTATCCATTTTTCTAATGTTAATGGTGAATACGACTTTGATTACTACCCTGATGAAAAGTTAGCCATTCGATATCGAGTGAGAGGTAATTGGAACGAGACAAATTATAATAGGGCAAAAAAGTGGCACTTTAATTACTCTGATTCAAAGGTAATCGGAGAGACCATCGTTGATGGTAAAGATTGTTACGTTCTAAATATAAAAAATATAGTAATAACTATTTGGAAAGAGAAAGGGATTCCTATAAGTTTAAGTAATAAAGATTCCGAAAGTAAAGAACTTAAATATGGTAATTTTGCATTTAATCTTGATTCATCTTTATTTGTTATTCCAAATGGAACTCGAATTGTTGACCGTTAAAATTATAAAGCCTAACTGCTGCAACTGACCCCAAACGCGTCTCGGCTTTTTGTTAATGTTTAAATCCGAGCATATGAATTAGCAAGTAAATGTTACTGCACGCTTTGTTTGCATCCGGTTATGCGTGTTATGCATCATTCCTTTTTATTATTAGAAATTATCAAACATCTTCGGCTAATACTACAACTCAAGTTTTTGGCGCTGTTAACCATTTAATCCAAAACAGATATTGAAGTGATTATTCCTAACAGTATTTATGAGAATAAAAGCTGCGTTATAGTATTAATCTTATCATTTTAATTTCAACATTGAAATGTATTAGTAAAAGCGTTAATATAAACAAAAAAATTAAATACAAAAACGATTCAACTTATGATCGAAACCGCTAAAAAAGCCGCCCGCGCCGCAGGTGAAATTCTGACGGAACACTATGGGGAAATTCCCAAAGAAGCAATCCGTGAAAAATCAAAAAATGATTTTTTAAGTTTTGTAGATGAAGCTTCGGAAAAAACTATTATCTCTATTATCAGCGAAAAATTCCCGGATCATTCCATTTTAGCCGAGGAAAGCGGGCAAGCCGGACAAGACAATCCTTACCGCTGGATTATCGATCCGCTGGACGGAACGAAAAATTATATTACAGGTATCCCGGTTTTTGCCGTATCCATTGCTTTGCAGTATAAGGACGAACTTATTGCAGGAGTTATTTACGACCCTTTGCGAGACGAGCTGTTTTGGGCTGAAAAAGGTAAAGGCGCCTTTTTAAACGATCAGCTTATCCATGTAAGCGCCGCGCAAAACCTCGAACAGAGCTTCCTTGCCACCGGCTTTCCTTTTAAAACTAAAAATTATTTACACGACTATCTGCAGGTATTCGAAAGTTTGTTTAACAAATCCATCGGCATAAGAAGAATGGGATCTGCAGCTATCGACTTGGCTTACCTGGCGACGGGACGATTTGACGGATTCTGGGAAATAGGATTAAAACCCTGGGACATTGCGGCGGGCGCGGTAATTATCACCGAAGCCGGGGGTTCTATCAGCGATTTCTGGAATAAGCCGTATTTTTTAAATAATAATTATTTGATTGCGTCTAACGGAAAAATTCACAGCGAATTGTGCAGACACATTCAAAATCATTTTCCGTTTTATAAACCTGTATATTCATAATAAGGAGAAAAAAGTGACACCCTCTAACGCCAGCTCAAAGAAAAAAGGGGAACGCGGGGTATTGAGCATTATGGGCTGTAATTCAGGCAAAGAATTAGCCCAACGTATTATCAAATCTCTAAACAAAATCATTAAAGATCATAATGATAATATTCCTTTAAGGATAACCGAAACAGAAGAGATCGTTTTTGCTAACGGTGAAATAAAAACAATCATAAAGGAAAATATTCGCGGCGATGATCATTACATTGTGCAGTGCATGGACGATCCACTTTCTGACAATTCCATTAACGATAATTTGATGGCGTTATTAACGGCGATTAACGCCGCTTTTCAATCGGACGCCGATTCGATCACCGTAGTTATCCCTCAATATCCGTATTCGCGGCAGGAACGTAAAAAAACCCGCGAGGGCATTACCGCCCGGCAGGTTGCCCGCTTTCTTGAAGTCTCCGGCGCCAACCGTGTCATAACGCTTGATATACATGCCGAAGCCATCATGGGCTTTTTCAGTTATGCAAAATTAGAAGACCTGCACGCTTCACAAACGATTATTGATCATTTCAAAGAACATTACCCTACCGATAATTTGATTGTTACCGCGCCTGATGTCGGCGGCGCCGAAAAAGCCCGCTTTTATTCAAAAGCTATGCGCACAGATCTGGCTATTGTCGATAAAGCCCGGGATTATTCACGCGTGGGAGTTATAGAAAGTATGCGCCTGGTTGGCGATGTGTCCGGTAAAGACGTATTTATTCCCGACGATATGATCAGCACGGGAGGGACAATTATTAACGCCGCTAAACTGCTGAAGGATAACGGCGCAAATAATATTTATGTCGCTATCAGCCTGCCTTTCTTTAATGGGAACGCCAAAGAACTTTTAGCCAAGGCTTATGAAGACGGTACAATTACTAAAGTTATCAGCACGGATTCGGTAATACATGGCGAAGATTTTATTCAAAAAAATCCATGGTATGATGAAGTTTCAATAGCGCCGTTATTTGCCAGGGTGATTTATCATATTAACGCTAAAAAATCGGTGTCGGAGCTTTTAAAGTAGGTTGAAAAATTTTAACTCACCCCCTAAATCCTCCTCTCTTTTAAGAAATAGAGGGGGACTTTTGGATCAAGTCTTTTCCCTTCCCTGTTGTATTAGGGAAGGGTTAGGGATGGGTAAGAAAAAGCTACGGCAGAGCCGTCCCCGTGGAAAAACTTTTCCCGAAGTACGGGACACATTTGTGCATACTTTGTTGAGGGCGGAAGCCCATAGGCTTTTATATGAAAATAAATAATTGACAATTATTTTTTCCCTTTCATTGAAAGCGCCGGACAATATAAGTTTATAAAATAATGAATGACATTTTATCTATTTTCTATTATATTTAATATTGTAATATAAAGTTTAATAAATTAACGACTGTAATTTAATAAGCCCTGCCGGCTTAATGATTAATCTAAAAATTTATAATACTTTAATGAAATCAGCCGTATCCTGTTTGCGAAAATTCCTTTTTTAATGAGTTTATGCAGAGCAGAAAATTTCGCCGCTATTAAAAATAAATAAGGAGACAAAATGGATATTACAGTTGACAATCCTCATAATATTAAATCGACTGAAATTATTGTCGGTATTCCGTCTTATAAAGAAGCGGATAATATCGCTTATCCTACAGACGTTGCCAGCCGCGGTCTGATTGAACATTTCCCCGGAAAAAAAGCTGTTATTATTAATGTAGATAACAACTCGCCCGACGGCACGCGTAAAGCTTTTATGAATACGCCTACTAAAATACCCAAAATCTACATATCAACCCCGCCGAAGGTAAAGGGCAAAGGAAACAACTTTCATAATTTGTTTAGAGCTGCGGTTGAATTGAACGCTAAAGCTATAATTGTAGTTGACGCTGATTTAAAGAGCATAACGCCCAGTTGGATTCGTTATTTAGGCGAACCGCTGATGGGTCGTTTTGATTATGTAACCCCTATATATGTACGTCATAAATATGACGGGACTATTACAAACCACATTGCTTATCCCTTACTTAGAACGCTTTATGGCTTGCGCGTCCGGCAGCCTATCGGAGGCGATTTTGGTTTCTCCGGGAAATTGGCGCGCGCTTTTTTATCTGAAAAATTATGGAATGATAAAATAGCTAATTTCGGCATTGATATCTGGATGACTACAATTGCTATTGCCCGCCAATTTAATATCTGTCAGGCTTTTTTAGGCACTCCCAAAATTCATAAAGCAAAAGACCCCGCAGCAGATTTGAGTAAAATGTTCACTCAGGTTGTATCTACTTTATTTGATTTTATGCTTGATTTTGAATATTTATGGGAAACCACAAACGAAAGCCGTCCGAGCAGTATTTACGGCTTCGGTTTAGGCGTTGATGAAAAACCGCCTGCTATTAATGTGAACACAGATACATTATTTAAAAACTTTCTATCAGGTTTTGATAAATACGGTAAGCTCTGGAAAAAAATTATTCCGTTACCTGAATATACTGAAATTGAGAAACATCGTCATGTAAAAAATAAAGACCAATTTTATTATCACAGCCGCCTTTGGGCGCGCATTTTATTTAATTTTGCCATTGCTTACAAAAATAATAAAGTTGATCGTAATAAAATCCTTGAAGCGCTGATCCCGTTTTATCATTCGAGGATTTTATCTTATGTAAACAGAACAAAAAATTTAGACACCCGCGAGGCTGAAGAATATTTAGAAAATATCGCCCGAGTTTTCGAAGCTGAAAAATATTATTTAATTGAACGATGGTACGAAAGCACGCCGGGAAAGAAAATATTGGTGTAAAGGCGGGGAATAATTGGAATAATGGAATGTTGGAAGATTGGAGTAATGGAGTAATGGAGTGTTGGAGTAATGGAGTATTGGAGTGATGAATGGTTGATATAATGGAAAAATATAAACCATGTTTGGATCTCGCATAACCAAAGGTAAAAGCGTAAAAATCAGATCTATTTCCGCTTTTAAGCCCAACACTCCAT
>JAUXGF010000432.1 GCA_030622395.1 Calditrichaceae bacterium | reverse complement strand
TGGGAGGGGTTAGGGGTGGGTTTGTGTCATTTCAAATACACCACAAATAAACTATTCACCTATGTTTTAGTAATTATTTTTTCTTAGTGTCTTAGTGGCAATCCAAAAAATGAGAATAAACAGCTTTAATTAAACATTACTTATACTTTGCCATAAAGCCTCATTAACCAATTTTGCAGCTATGTGTCCCCGGCATTTTTCCATTAACTTGCCCATCAGGTAGCGGTGTTTCTTTTCCGGCGCAGAGATATCCGGTAATTTATCTTCTAATAATTTATTAATAATGCCGGGCAGGTCGGAGCTTTTAATTTTTGGAGGAGTATACTTTCTTATTTCATTTTCAATATCCATATCCTGGTTGGTCAAAAACTCTTCAAAAATCTTTTCGCCTTTTTCGAGCAGTACAGGCTGTTTCCCGGCGCAGCTAAAAAATAGATCCCAAATTTCTTCATTTATTTTTTCCACCGGCAGTCCCTTGCGTTTCCATGCTTTTATTTTTTCAAAAAGGAAACGGGAAACGCGTATTGGCGAAAGCTTATATTTTTGAATTATCTTTTCAAAAAACACAGCGCGCGGCGTAGAAGCGATTTTTATAATCAGATGTTCAGGTACGCCCATCTTACGATATTTTTTCTCCCTTTCCCACATCGCTTCAGGAACGTTCTTTTTTAGATTGTTAATTCGTTCATCTGTTATTTCCAGCGGCGGAAGGTCGGTGTCGGGATACATTCTGTCCGCTCCCGGCAGAATCCGCTCGAAGCCATTCGTCCCATCAGCTAAAGCCTGGCGGGTTTCGCTTGGAACGCCTATAGTCGCCTCCTTCATACGGATAATGATTTCCTGCACCGCTGTTTTCATGTCCTGTTCGTTCCCCCAAACTAAGATCAACGCGTCTTGTGAAGTTGCGTTTACGGCGTTGCGTATCTTTTTACCGGCAAAGCTGTCAATATTTTCTTCAGTGCTTTCTGATGTAAGTATATTTGGCAGTCTGGTGAGACAGGCTATAACTCGCACACGGTCGGATATCTCCCTTGAAAAAACTTTTCCGGTTTGTGTCGGATGGCTTAAGATACCCATGCAGTCTTTAAGGTTTACGCAATAAACTTTATCGCCGCGTTTTAACGCCTGGCAAATCGGGTCCCATGACGTGCCGCTTAACAGATGGGTAACTTCCGCTGAATTGGCTTTAAAGGTTTTTTCAGTAATGCCGCGCCGATTCAATTCTTTGCGGATTTGCAATAATGAATACTGACGCAGGGTTTCATTATAAATAAGAAGGGGAATCAAAGGGATGCGGTGCACTCCTTTAATTTCTATGCGCGTTCCGCCGGTTATGCTTACATTCACATCCTGCCGGGCTGCGCCAATGCCGGTACGCACCTTGCCTGTACTGCGAACCAGCCAGCGTAATAAATTACCCACTTCCGCAACTTCCTGGGGAGTGTGCATCTCAGGTTCTGTTACTGTCTCAATCAGCGGTATTCCCAAGCGGTCGGAGCGATAAATCCTTTGGTGAGAAATATCCGCAACTTCGCGGCAGGAATCTTCTTCCAGCCCCAATTGGATTAAACCGATCTTACGGTTTTTATAGGGAACCCACCCGTCTATGCCAACGATTGTAGTCCGCTGAAAACCTGTGGGAATGCTGCCGTCCAAATACTGTTTACGGGCAATGTGGATTTCGCCTACCAGCTTGTAATTCATCAGCATGGCAATTTCCAAAGCAATATCCAGCGCTTTTTGATTGATCTCGAACGGAGGCGTATCATCCATTTCATAAGTGCATACGGTTTCATGATTAATCTGATATATGATTTCTTTTTTGGTTTTAAATTCCATCAAAGCGGTTCCGTCATATTCTCCCAACTCCGATAATGTGGGACGCATGTGTCGGAGGATTTCGGCGTCGTATTCTTTATTATAAAGACCGGCGGGACAGCGGCAGAATAATTTTTTTTCCGTATAAAGCTGCTGGTGGATTTCCAGTCCTGCTTTCAGACCTAACTCTGCGTAGTCTTCATCAGTCATTTCTTCAAAAGGTTTCAAAAGAGCTGTCATAAATTTTTCCTGTAAATATTATTGTGTAAAAAAATGAGTTACAATTTACTTCGATTGCCTTTATTGTAATAGTTTAGCATAGATAAGGAATTGGAGTAATGGAGTGGTGGAGTAATGGTTTGGAGAAGAATTGGAATGATGGATTGTCTACTTAGTGCCTGAACGAAAATACATATTTTTGTCATTTCGATCCCGACTGTTCGGGAAGAAATCTGTAAACCCTTGATATTTAGAGGCAATAGATTTCTCGCTCCGCTCGCGCCGCAAGGCGTCCCCGTGGGAAAATGACAGTTTGGGTTAGTTTTCGTTCAGACATTACTTATCCATTCAACCATCTAACAATTCAGCCATTTTAACCATCTAGCCATTAAGCCGTTTAATCAATATTACAATAGTCCATCATTCCAATATTCAATTCTTTTTCCAAAGGAACTTCTTTTCCGCAGGTATAAAATCCTCCCATGCTGCCAAATTCAAATCCATCCAGGGAACTTGCGCTCTCTATCTGATATTTTTCCGCCGCGCTTAATTTTGATAGGGCATTATACTTTTTGACTAAATCATCAACAAAAATTTCATTTTGAACCCCGCTTTTTTGAAGGATCTCAAGTTCGCGTGAATTCAAAATAGTAGTGTAATTAAAACCGCCTGCCGGATTCTTTTCGTATGTTACATGATCAAAAATTAAACCTGTTTCAGCAAGCCGTTTAACCTGATCCTTGTTTTGAAAAAAGATTTTAACTTTACTGTATTTATCAATTTTAAAATCAAGATTTTGAGAAAATAGAGGGAAACCAAACAAGAAGAAAAATAAAAGCGCCGCAAAGACAGGCTTAATCTTAATGTTAGATATTATCATAATATGAATCCTTTTTTTATGAAATTTAGGCATCAAATAAATTAGTATCAATAAAAATTCCAGAGATAATGACAAAGGGCCAGGCTTAAGCGGAAGTAAAGGCGATGATATTGAATAACAGATGTAAGTGAAGCCTTTCAGGCAACGTCGTCACGTATCATCCTGATAATCGGGATTAACTCTGATACGA
>JAUXGF010000515.1 GCA_030622395.1 Calditrichaceae bacterium | reverse complement strand
GAGCCAAACATTGTAAAACAAGAATTAGATAAGCTATTTTCTGATATTGACAAACTGCAAAGAACGAATTTGAATACAATTGAAACAATGTTTTTTGCTTCATTTATTCATTTAGTGTTTGTAAAAATTCATCCACTTCAAGATTGGAACGGACGAACTGCCAGATTGATTGAAAAATGGTTTCTTGTAGAAAAATTAGGAGATAAAGGTGTATCGATTGGATTAGAAAAAAATTACTATAAAAACTTGGTTGATTATTATAAAAACATAAAGAAATTAGGATTTGAATATGTTGACTTGGATTATTCAAAAAGCCTTGATTTTTTAAAAATGACAATAAACGGATTGATTGCTCAAATAGAAAACCACTAAACACAACACGCAACGTAATTTAAACGCCGCGCCTGCCGATGGGCATGGCTTGCGGTTCCATTGAAACTTCTTTAATCCGAGCAAAATTCTTGGCAAGTCAAAAATAAAAACTAACCAACGCGTCCGGGATAAACTTTTAAACCTTCCGCTAAAATGTTCATTGCTTTTTTGATATCCTCAACATTTAAAACATAAGCAATCCGCGCCTCATTTTTGCCAAAGCCTTCTGTAGAATAAAAACCGTCCGCCGGGGCGATCATAACAGATTCATTATTAACATCAAAATCGGTTAATAACCACTGGGCAAATTTGTCGGCGTTATCTACGGGGAGTTTAACCACAAGATAAAAAGCGCCCTGGGGGTTGGGAGCGATAACGCCGGGCATTTCCCGCAACAGGCTGACCATAACATTTCTTCGCTGTGTATATTCATTAATTACTTCATCAAAATATTTCTTAGGAGTATCAATAGCCGCTTCTGTGCCGATCTGTTCGATTGTCGGAGGGCATAATCGAGCCATGCCGAATTTCAAAGCGCTTTCAATTACTTTCCTGTTTTTAGTAACTATCATACCAATACGCGCGCCGCAGGCTGAATAACGTTTGGAAACGCTGTCAAGCATGATAGTGCGGTCTTCAATTTCAGGAAAGTGCATAACTGATTTGTGCGTTTTGCCGTCGTAAACAAATTCACGGTAAACCTCATCGGAGAGCAAATAAAGATCGTGTTTTAAAACCATATCTTTAAGAGCTTCTAATTCCTCGTTTGAATAAAGGTAACCTGTAGGATTGTTTGGGTTACAAATCATTATTGCCCGCGTTTTATCGGTTATCTTTTGAGCGATAGATTCGATTGGCGGAAGCTGAAAATCGTCTTTAATATAAGAAGTGATCGGCACAATTTTAACTCCTGCCTCAACAGCAAAGCCATTGTAATTTGTATAAAAGGGTTCGGGGATAATGATTTCATCCCCAGCGTCGGCAATGGTCATCAGCGTAAAAATGATTGCTTCACTGCCGCCGGTGGTTACTAAAATATCATCTGGTTTAACATTTATATTAAAACGTTTGTAATAGTGGACGAATTTTTTTCTTAATGACCATAAACCGCCGGAATGACCGTAAGCTAATACAGGCATATCTAAGTTCTTAATCGCATTCATAAATGTATCGGGCGTTTTAATATCGGGCTGTCCGATATTTAAATGATAGATATGTTTGCCTTTTGCGATTGCCTGCTCGGCAAAGGGAACAAGTCTGCGAATAGGCGAAGAAGGCATAATTTTACCGCGTTCAGATAAGATTTTCATAGTATTTTAATCCTTTTATTAATTATTTTATTTATACGAAAGTAGAGTGCCACGAAGACACCACCCGATTAATCGGGATGCAAGCAAAGACACGAAGAAACAATTAATTTTTAAATACTTAGAGCCTTTGTATGTCCCTACCTCCACCTCAGACGGGTGAAGAACGGGTAAGAAAAAACACAAGACCTTTCCCGATGATCGGGATTGATGTTTATATATAAATATAGATAAAAACATAATACTGCAAAAGGAAAAAATAAAGTAATAGTAAAATCTGTCTCACGCG
>JAUXGF010000210.1 GCA_030622395.1 Calditrichaceae bacterium | reverse complement strand
TGTATATTTTTCTAAAATGTCTAAATATCGCAAACTCTGAGCGTTTATATTAAGATATTTAATTAAATATGGTTTGCCCCGTGCTTTCCCAATTTCCGGGACTAAGAATTCGATCTCTAATTCAGGATGAACGTATTTAACATATCCTTTTGCGCCAAAAAACTCTTCATCAAATCCGAACTTTTTTAAAATATTAGGTATGTTGACCTTTTTTCTAATATTTGTTGGGTCCTTTACTAAAAAATCAATGTCTGCCGTACGAAGCGCTGAAATCTCATGCGGATTTCCAAATAAATGCCTGAATATTTTTTGACACCAGCCGCCAATTAAAACAAATTGCTGCAAGATTTCTTCATTGTTTAACGCTGTAATTATTTCAACAAAAAACTTATCACTTGCGTCCATTCAGCGCCCTTTTAATATCTTTAATATCGTCTTTTAATTTCTTTAGCAGACTCATATATTTTAGTCGCTGCCGTCGCTGTTCTATTGCCTTTTGGGCGGCTTCTGATGATTCCTTACCCAGGTATTTGAATATAACTTTATTATTTTCTCTATAAGCAAGATACAGATAAGCTTTATCATTCCGCATCTTTCTGGATAAAGACCCTTTTGGCAGCTTTTTTATTTCATTCTCATACTTTTGTAAGAGATTTTCCAGCCGTTCTAATTCTTCTTTTAATATATCTTGAATAACGCTCATGTCTAATAATATATAATTTTATGCCTAACTTTTAGGTTCAAAATACAATTTGTTAGGTAATTAGTCAATTCAATTATTTTTCTAATCAGCAAAATTCTTACAAATAATTAAAAATTATTCCATCATTTTTTTATATTCTCGGCTGTCCGCTTGTGTTGCGTATATTTTTCCATTAAC
Organism: Calditrichaceae bacterium; assembly: GCA_030622395.1. Taxonomy (GTDB): domain Bacteria; phylum Calditrichota; class Calditrichia; order Calditrichales; family Calditrichaceae; genus JAUXGF01. Next base: position 5,007 of record JAUXGF010000210.1, on the reverse strand, counting down.
TTTATTTACTTTATCATTTAAATTGACGTTAATGTTATGCAATGAAAATAATAAAATCTTTTGTATCTGAATCAATAGAAGAAACAATAAAGATTGCCGCAGCGCTTTCCAAGATTTTCGAACCTTCCGACGTTGTTCTGCTTGAAGGCGATTTGGGAAGCGGTAAAACATTTTTAGTAAAAGAACTTTGTAAAATCTGGCAAACTGAGGATGAGGCTGTCAGCCCCTCATTTTCAATCATTAATCAATACAGAGGAACGCTGTCTGTCAATCATTTGGATTTTTATCGAATTGAAGACGTGAGCGAGTTGGACAATCTTGGTTGGGAAGAATTCTTAAATACGGATGCGGTTACTTTTATCGAATGGCCGCAACTTGTGGAAAAGCAGCTTAAGTTATATTATAAAATTAAAATCCAATTTAACGGACAAAAAAGGAAGTTTACGCTTAAGCGGTTTGAAGAGTAATGAAAGGCAATATAATCCCAGCTAAAAATATTTAAAATAATTGATGGAATATTGGAATACTGGAACACTGGAATAGTGGGCGCCGGAGAAATATATCTTTATAAATGTGAGGATTATATTTTAACAATCTATTAATCCAATATTTTGGTATTACAATATCTTTCCGCCCGGCAGGTTAGATTTGGTGATGGCGCGACTATGATTCTTGCGATTGAAACATCGGACATTTTGTGCAGTGTGGCATTCTGGGAAAAGGGGCGTACACTGCTGGAATACAATCTTGAGCTGCCTATGCAGCATGCCGCTTTAGTCGGTGAATTAGTCAATGAAGGGTTAAAATTCCTGTCATCCGATGATCGAAGTCAAAAGTATAATATTGACGATATACATCTGGTTGCGGTAAGTATAGGGCCCGGTTCGTTTACGGGTTTACGTATAGGGCTCAGTTATGCTCAGGGTTTGTGTTATGGTAAAAATATTCCCATAACCGGCGTTTCCAATCATCAGGCGCTTGCCAGGCAAAGGGCGGCAAAAAGTTCAGCGCTTTTTACTTTGATTGAAGCCAGGCGTGATGAAGTCTATTTGGCTGAACATGAAATAATCAGCGAAGAATATACAGTTATAAAGGATCATCAGATTATTCAAAAAAACGCCGTGTCAAACCGCATTCCTGGCGGGGCGCAGGTGATTTGCAAAAAAGATTTAAAATTAGACGAGAATATTGTAAACGAGTTGTTGAAAAAAAATATTTGTTTAATGAATAAAGCAAATTTTTCAGCAAGCTTACTGGCGGATTTGGGAAATGAAAAATACCGCAGCAGCGGCGCGGATGATCTCGCTAATTTGGAACCAATGTATATTCGTCCATTTGCCGGTGTTTTATGAAGATTAAAATCAGGCGTATGCAGTTCGATGATATTAAAGAGGTATATCATTTAGAACAGCGTATTTTCCCTGATGCCTGGTCTTTGGAAAGTTTTAAAGCCGACGTTAAAAAACGGCAAATTTCTTATCCCTGTGTGATGACCATAGATTCAAAAATTGTGGGCTACGCAGTGATATGGCATTATGCCGGAGAAGTTCATATTGGTAATTTTGCTATTGATCCAGATTTTCGCAGGAAGGGATTAGGCAATCATTTATTAAAATTTATTTTGCAAAAATTTAATCAATATGAGGAAGTATATTTGGAAGTGCGCCGGTCAAATTTACCGGCTATCGAATTATATAAGAAATTTAATTTTGAGGAATTATATATTAGCAGCGCATACTATTCCGATAGGGAAGACGCGCTTGTGATGGTTAAAAGGAATATACAGTTAAAATAAAGGGATAGCTATGGATTGGTTTAAACGTAAAAAAGAAACGCTAAAACCAACGGAAAAAAAGGACATGCCCGACGGTTTATGGGTGAAATGTGAAAGCTGTGGAGAAATCACCTATAAAAAAGAACTGGAAAAAAAATTATACGTTTGCCCTAAATGCGACTTTCATTTTCGAATCACCAGCGATATTTACATTGATATTTTATTTGATAAAGATACTTTTAAAGAATTTAATTCTAAAATAAAATCCACTGATCCTTTAAATTTCAAAGATTTTAAAAAGTATAGCGATAAATACAAAGCCGCTGTACAAAAAACAGGACTAAATGAAGCGGTAATTACCGGTACGGGCGAAATAGAAAAGCGCCCGGCGGTTATGGCATTGATGGAATTCCGGTTTTTAGGAGGAAGCATGGGATCGGTAGTAGGCGAAAAAATATCCAGGGCGGTTGACAAGGCGTTAGAGTTGAAACAACCTCTTTTTATTTTATCATCTTCCGGCGGGGCTCGTATGCACGAAGGAATTTTAAGCCTGATGCAAATGGCTAAAACAAGCGCTAAATTGAAGCGGCTTGCTAAACACAACATTCCTTATATTTCAATATTAACCAATCCCACTACAGGCGGCACAACCGCCAGTTACGCAATGCTTGGCGATATTCATATTGCCGAGCCGGGCGCTTTGATCGGTTTTGCCGGCCCGCGGGTTATTAAACAAACCATCGGTCAGGATTTACCGCCGGGCTTCCAGCGGTCTGAATTTTTAATGGAACATGGATTTTTAGATCTAATTGTTCATCGTCACGAACTCAAAAGACGGATAGCAAATATTTTAGATTTTTTTGAACATAAAAACTAATTGCAATCCTTCTCCGGCTGAAAATTATTTTAAGCATATATTTGGAATAACACAAACCCACCCCTAACCCCTCCCAAGGGGGGAATAAGCAATGCCTCTCTTGGGAGGGGTTAGGGGTGGGTTCTCATGCGTTGTTCAAATTTTTGCCCAATTAACTGAGGCATTCCCAAAATCATAAAACAAATTTGACTTTGATAATTTATTAGAATAAATTAAAGGTTCAATTTTTTTGAAGGAGGCTGTTAGTGTCAATTAAAACTATAGATTTAAGAGAGCTTCGGGAAAAGAATTTTAATATATATGAAATGTGCCTGTTAATTGCGGCTCGGGCGAGGCAGATAAATGGGGAGCGCATTGCCAAGAAGAAAGAGGAAGAAATATTAGACGATATGGATATGTATGATGAAACCGACATTTATGATCGTGAATTGATGAAGGATTTGAAATTTGAACGGGAAATTAATCCAACGGTTGTCGCTCAGGATGAATTATTTGACGGTAAAATAAAAGCGCTTTATCCCGAAGAAAAAGAAGTGAGTTTAGATGAATAAGCCCTTACATTTGTAAGGGTTTTTTTTGTTCTTTTTAAAACCTACCAGCCAGACTGAAAAATATTTCTAAAATACAGCAATCAATTTACAAAATTATATTCTTAAAAATATTTCTATCCAAATTTATAGGGACTATACAATAAATTAAATATTGACTAATTTGTGAATATATTTTAAGTTATGCACGATATTTTTAATTTCTCAATCAACCTAAATTGAGAGGAGCATCAATGAAAATCAAAGAGAAAATAGAAAACCATGTCGCTGTCTTAAGCATATCCGGTAAAATGATGGGAGGCCCGGAAACCACGGCTTTGCATGACCATGTACGCGGTCTTATTAATGATAATATTAGCAAAGTTGTAATTGACCTTGGCGATGTAAAATGGATGAACAGTTCCGGTATGGGCGTACTTATGGCATGCATGACCACACTAACTAATGCTAAAGGAAAGTTGGTTTTAGCCAGAGTAACTGAAAAAGTTGAAAGTCTATTAGTAATTACTCAATTAATAAAAGTATTCGATACTTACGAAACAGTAGAACGAGCGGTATCTTCTTTTGGTAATTAATCCTTAAACATATTTAGCCAAAAATATTATTTTTACAATTTTATAAGGAACGAGTTATATAGAAAACTTAGTTCCTTTTTTTTATAATTAACAATAATTCAAGACCTTTTGACTTTATATTAAATAAATATGTTATGGCAAGATGAATGTATAAATAAATCGTTTACCTCTTATAAAGATTCTGTTTTTTTCAAATGACGGTAAACTGTAGCCTGGTTAATCCCTAATATACGGCTGGCTTTTTTAATGTCGCCTTGAGTATGTTTTAACACTAATTTTATAATTTTGTTTTTTAAAACCGGTAAGATTCCCTCTTCTTTCTCCGCTCGTATAATATCATTCTTAGTTAAAATAATTGGATAATTAACTGAAGTCTGTCCTTCAAAATAAATTTGCTTCCCTTTTTTTATTAACTGCCTGTCAAACTCTAAATCTTCCGCTGACAGATATTCCGAATTACTCATAATTACCGCTCTTTCTATTTTGTGTTGCAACTCGCGGATGTTTCCTGGCCAATGATAACTACTTAACGCTTCTTTTGCAGAATTCGTAAACCCTTTTACTGTTTTATTTCTACCAAACTGACTTAAAAAATATTGCGCCAGTAAAATAATATCTCCATCCCTATCTCTTAATGGGGGAAGATTTATTGGAAATACATTCAAGCGGTAGTATAAATCTAAACGTAACTTCCCTGCATTAACGAATTCCTTAAGTTTACTATTACATGTGGCAATCAACCTTACATTAACTTTAATTCTTTCACTGCCGCCAACTCTTCTAATATCCTTTTCTTGCAGTACTCTAAGCAGTTTAGACTGTAAATGTAAGGGAAGTTCTTCAATTTCATCTAAAAGAATAGTACCGTCGTTTGAGGTCTCAAAAATACCCTTAGTTTGAGTATAAGCCCCGGTGAACGCTCCCTTTTCATAGCCAAAAAGTTCAGTTTCTAATAAGGTGGAAGGAATAGCGGCGCAGTCAATTACCCCGAATGGCTCTCCCTTCCTGCAACTGTTGTAATGTATTGCTTGTGCAACTGATTCCTTGCCGGTTCCGGTCTCTCCATAAACCAAAACCGTGGCGTCTGTTCCAGCTACTTTTTCTATTTGACTAAAAACATTTTTTATTACCTCGCTTTCACCTAATATTACTCGTTCCCCCTTGATCTTTCGATGCAAATCGATGATTTCTTCTTCTAAAAGGGAAGACCGCCTCTCGCTTACAATCAGCTCC
>JAUXGF010000168.1 GCA_030622395.1 Calditrichaceae bacterium | reverse complement strand
GGCGCAAAATGGCGCTATATTTTTAGATGAGATAGGAACTATGCGTATGGATCTGCAGATCCGTTTGTTAAGAGTGCTGCAGGAAAAACAGATTGAGCGTATCGGTTCCAATCAATTTATAAATCTTGATGTGCGCATTATTGCCGCAACTAATGAGAATCTGTCGGCTAAAGTGCAGGATAAAAAATTCAGAGCGGATTTATACCACCGTTTAAATGTATTCCATATCCATCTGCCGACTTTGAAAGAACGTAAAGAAGACATCCCCTTGTTAGTTGGATATTTTATTAAAAAATACGCTAAACAATATGGAAAGAAAGAGCCTGTATTATCGGTTGCGGCTGTTCGGAAACTGGAGGGTTTATCTTTTCCAGGTAATGTTCGTGAATTGGAAAATATAATCGAAAAGACAATCATTTTATCTGATAAGAATAATCTTTCGCCTGAAGATTTAATGACGTCGGAATCTGATTTTTCACCTCTAAAATCAGATAAAACCGCGTCTTTGCCGCAGATGGAAGCGCAGTTGATTGTCGACGCATTAAAAGAAAACAAGGGCTCGCTGAAAAAAGCGTCGCAAAAATTGGGTATTACCTACAAAACCTTACAGTACCGGATAAAGAAATTTGGTATTGATAAGCGTAGTTTTAAGTAGCGAATATTAAAAAATATTGCCACTAAGGAACCAAGTCACTAAGAAGAAGTAATTAGTGCCTGAACGAAAATACATATTTTTGTCATTTCGAAGCGGAGCGAGAAATCTGTAATCCCTTGATATTTAAAGGCAATAGATTTCTCGCTCCGCTTCCTGCCCGACGGCAGGCGCGGCGAAATGACAATTTTAGTTAGTTTTCGTTCAGACACTAATTAATAAAACTTTGAGTCTTTGTGCCTTAGTGGCAATGAAAATTCATCCTGATAATAGGAATAAGCTTAACGAAAATAGAAAGCTAACAGCTAAAATAAATCCTAAATATTTACTCAGACCTATATCAAGGAGCTCAAATTATGAGTAGAAAAATCAGCGTTGTTATTCTGTTTGGAGGAAAATCTGCGGAACATGAAATTTCTCTGCAATCAGCTAAAAATATAATTGAAGCAATCGATAAAGAAAAATATGAAATAATTCCAATCGCTATAGCTAAAGATGGTCATTGGTATTTGAAAGACGCTTCAAACATTTTTATAAACGAAAACGATCCGAATTCGATTAGGTTAAATACGGCTGGCGAGCGCGTCGCATTGATTCAAGGGGAAAAAGGGGAGCGGCTAATCAATCTATCAACCAAGCAATCTGTGGGCGCGGTTGATGTTATTTTTCCGGTCCTTCATGGACCATTCGGCGAGGACGGCGCTGTGCAGGGACTGCTTAAAACAGCGGGCATTCCATTTGTAGGCTGCGGAGTACTGAGTTCAGCGGTATGCATGGATAAGGATGTTTCAAAACGCTTGCTTAGAGACGCCGGAATTGACATCGCTGATTTTTTAGTTTTTCACAGTTCTTCATCAAATAAAATTGTTTTTGAAGATATAAAGAATCATTTGGGACTGCCTTTATTTGTAAAGCCGCTTAATATGGGATCTTCGGTCGGCATAAATATGGTAAAGGATAAAAACCAATTTGACGAGGCGGTAAACGACGCTTTTAAATATGACAATAAAATTTTAATTGAAGAATTTATTAAAGGACGCGAGATTGAATGCGCTGTGCTTGGCAATGATGATCCGATTGCCTCCGTTCCAGGTGAAATTATAGCCCAGCATGATTTTTATTCTTACAAGGCAAAGTACATTGACGAAAACGGAGCTGTTTTAGAGACGCCGGCTAAACTTCCGGAACATATTGTTAAAAAAGTGCAGAATATTTCTATCAAGGCTTTCAAAACGCTTTGCTGCGAAGGTATGGGGCGCGTCGATGTTTTTTTAAAAGACGACGAACAGATAATATTTAATGAGATAAATACAATTCCGGGCTTTACGGCAATCAGCATGTATCCTAAGCTTTGGGGAATAAGCGGAATATCCTTTACGGAATTAGTAGATAGGTTAATTCAGTTAGCGCTTGATAGATTTGAGAACGAGAAAAAGTTGAAGACGTCCTTTTAATTTTTATAACTTAATTAATACATAAAATATCACCACTAAGTCACTAAGAATATAAAAGTTAAAAAAAGAAACATTTTAGAATTTTATTTTTGTTTATGTAAGTTATCCTTTTTTTAATTACCTTTTATTTTAAAAAAAATGTAGTATTTTCACTATTTTGCTGGTTTACACCGAACGGTGAAAGTGGGCATAATAGTGAAAATGTGTTTTCTTCCGGTTAATTTTTACCGCAGATGAATGAAACGGAAATGCATATCAGAGATTTAAAGTGAATTGACAATTCTGAATCGATCACGATTAATACGTCGGCAGGTCACGACAGCAGGCAGATTCGCCCATCGGCGAACCGGCGCGATCGGTGATTCGTTTCAAAAATAATTTCCCCATAAGAAATCGCGATGTATTATCATTAGTTCCACTTTATAGTTGACATATCGTGGACATTAGCATATATTTAACAATATATAGTTGTTTATTGGCAATGAGGCCTTAATGGCAAGCGAAGATGAAGTAAAGAAATTCTTAAAAGAATTCCAAGCATTGGCAAAAGTGTTTGATATGATAATTATTAATCGAGATAAGAACACTAAAGCCTTGTTGGAATTGGGAATAAGTACTAATATTCGTAAAGATATCATTATGAGTTTAAAGGTCGATAATTATTATAGAGGTCCTTCAGAAGACAGAAAATTGCCTCAGAATGAAGTATGGGAATTCGGCGCTGAGTTGGAAAATGGACAAGAGGTTTACATCAAACTTTCCTGCCGCCGTGAACAAAGTAGAGGAATCTGTCTATCCTTTCATCCGCCTGAGCATGAAATGACTTATCCATTCAGGTCTTATAAAAAGAAGAGTCATGATTAACCTTATCTTAATACTCTATATTTAAAAAACAAAAGCGAGGGAGTGTCATGGAATGCCCAATTTGTGGAGGTCAAGCCACATTAAAAGCCGAAAGGGTTTATTATCCTTTTCGGAAAAAGAATTATGAAATCCTTGAGTATTCTTTTATATGCAAACAATGCAATGAATCGTTTTCAACCGATGAATTGGATGAACGGAATGTCAATCAAGTGTATAATCAATACCGACAAGAGAACGGTTTATTATTTACGGAAGAAATAATTGAACTGCGTGAAAAATACGGACTCTCAAAAAGGAAAATGTCTCTTATTTTAGGATGGGGCGAAAATACGTATGCTATGTATGAAAAAGGAGCTATTCCTAATGAATCACATAATACTGTACTTGAATTGATAAAAGATCCCAGACAATTTTTTCATATTATCGTAAAAAAGAAGGATACAATGCTGTTATCTTTAAAAGAATATGGTGAAATTGAAGAAAAGATCAATCATTTATTAAAAGAGAATAACATTCCTCAAATCTGTTATTCTTATGAAACGATACCTATTGATGAATTTTCTGGTTTTGTGAAACCAAATTATTCTAAGTTGGCTAATATGGCGGTCTACTTTTTAAAACAGGATGTTGGCTATCTTGTGAGATTGAATAAACTCCTGTTCTATTCTGACTTTTTATGTTACAAGCTTTATAAAAAACCGATATCCGGATGGAATTATGCGGCGATTCCCCAAGGTCCCGTCATCGAAAAATATAAATTTATTGTTGATATTCTTGAGAATGATCAATATTTAGATTCTAAAGCTGGATTTATTAACAACGAAGGCGAGATTATAGATAAATATGTGACTCATAAAAATGTTGATTCTGATATCCTAAATGAATTTGAGATAGAGATATTAGATTTTATATTTGGGTATTTTAAAAATTGGAAAACCACAAAAATAGTTGAGTTCTCACACAAAGAGAGAGGCTGGAAGGAAAATCATTCACATAAAGATTTAATAAGTTATCAAAAATATGCCGATGACTTACAGGTAGAGATGTCTTAATTTTACATTAATACGGACAGATTATTTCAAACCTGAAATTATTATTCTTTACTAAAGATTTAGTGTAAACATAAATAAAAGTTTTTTGTAAATACTATATTTGAAACCTTCAAGGTTGGAAAAGCCTTAACGATTGAGGTGAGGGATCATTAAGTTGTTCACATTAAAAAGCGCTATTGGTAATTATATAATTATAAATGATAAGAAGTACTCGTACTTTGCCGGGAATAATTATCTCGGTTTAGCCAATCATCCGCAGTTGAAAAAAGAAGCAATCTCCGCTATAAAAAAATACGGCGTTAATTTTTCTGCCTCAAGGGAAACGACAGGCACGTCCGAACTTCATCTGCAATTAGAAAGACTTTTATCGGAATTTAAAAACAAAGAAGATTCCGTAGTTTTTGCATCCGGCTATATGGGAAATAAAATATTGCTGAATACACTGAAAGACAGGTATTCCGCTGTATTTACCGATGAATCGGCGCATCCGAGTATTTTGGACGGAATCCCTTCAAATATCTCAAATGTATTTTTTTATAATCATTGTAATGCCGAGCATCTTGAAACGTTGTTAAAGAAAAATAATAAATATAAACCGTTGATAATTACCGATGGAATTTTTGCCTTAACAGGAGAAATTGCGCCGCTCAATAAAATTTATCCTTTGGCAAAAAAGCATGGCGCTGTTTTAATAGTGGACGATGCTCATGCAACCGGCGTTTTAGGCGAAAAGGGCAGGGGAACATGCGAACATTTCCGGCTTGACAGGACAGGGGATATTTTCCAATCTGAAACTATGAGCAAGGCATTAGGCTCTTACGGCGGGTTTATTTCCGCCTCAAAAGAATTTATTAATAAAATAAGGGAAAATTCGTCTGTTTACATCGGATCAACTTCTTTACCTCCTCCTGTTACAGCGGCTGGATGCGCTTCGCTGAAGATTTTAAAAAAACATCCTAAGCTGCGTGTAAGCTTAATCGAAAACGCAGAGTATATCCGTAATAGAATTATAAAAATGGATTTTAATACTACTTGTGATAATACTCCAATTATTCCGATCTTCTTAAATTCTCAGCAAAGCGCTCAAGGGCTGTCTGACTTTTTGAAAGAAAATAAAATTATTGTTCCTCATGTAAAATATCCTGTGAAAATGGATAAATTCATTGTGCGGATTACCGTAACGTCCATACACACAAAAGATCAAATAGAGAAATTATTAGATTTGTTAAAAAAATGGAGAGATAAAAATGGAATCGACTAAAATCAAAAAAGTTTTTATTGAGCCTTTAAATATTGAATTAGAAGAACCTTTTACCATAGCCATCGGAACAAAATATAATATTGAGAATGCGCTGATTACCGTAGTATTGGAAAACGGAATTGAGGGATACGGCGAAGCGGCTCCGTTAGAACCCATTAACGGTGAAAATCAGGCTACGGTTCTTGCGGTTTTAAATAGCTGCAAAGATTTTTTGATTGGAAAGGACGCCGCTGAGTACCGGACAATTTCCCAACATTTAAAAGGCGTATTTTGGGCGCAGGTTACGGCGCGCTGCGCAATTGAGATGGCTCTACTGGACGCCTTTACAAAATCATTAAACATACCTTTGTATAAATTCTTTGGCGGAATGGAAAGTAAAATAGAAACGGATTATACGGTGGATATTGTGCCTCCCGATAAGGCAAAAAAAAACGCCATTAAATTGGTTCATGAAGGCTACAGAGTTTTAAAGACTAAAGTAGGCAAAAACCTCGAAGAAGATATTGATAGAATTTTAGCTATTAAGGAAGGCGCTCCCAACTGCGAAATTACTCTTGACGCAAACCAGGGATTTGCCCCGTATGAAGCGCTGCGCTGCCTCGAAGAACTTGAAAAAAATAATATCCGCCCGATACTTTTTGAGCAGCCTGTTGCAAAATATGATCTTGATGGAATGAAGTTTGTTAAAGATAACACATCCATCCCAATTGGCGCGGATGAAACAGTGTTTACCAGCTCCGACGCCATAAATGTAGTTAAAAGCGGCTGCGCGGACGTCATTAATATTAAGACAATGAAATCAGGAATAATAGAGGCTTTGGATATTGCGGCAATAGCCCGCAGCGCAAATATAAAATTAATGATCGGATGTATGCTTGAATCGGTTTTAGCCATGAGCGCATCGGTTCACTTTGCGGCGGGATTAGGCGGCTTCAGCTTTGTTGACCTCGATCCGCATTCACAGCCGGAGAAAGAATTGTTTACAGGCGGACCGGAATTTAAATCACCGCTATATTTGCTGACAGATGATAATCCGGGGATTGGGGTGTTTAGGAAAGGTTAAGGTAGAAGTAGCCCCGCCCCGAATAATCGGGATCACTTCGTGAAAGGGGTCGCTACGCGAGAAGTAGGGAAAAAGAAAAAAGATTAAAGATTAAATAATGGAAGTG
>JAUXGF010000512.1 GCA_030622395.1 Calditrichaceae bacterium | reverse complement strand
GTGTTTAGCGGTTTGTTTATATCTAATTTTGAAGGGGACACGCCGACAACGCGGGCTATCTCATTTTGCAGATAAGAGTTCATTAAATCTTGCCGTTCTTCCGCTTCCATACCAGCTAATTGTTCGCCGGTGATACTTGCTTTTTTAGCCGCGCCTTTTCCAGCCTTCTCGATCTTTTGATCTTCGAATAACAAGTACAGGGGAGGTATGCGGTCTTTTGTATATGGATCTAACACTTCAGACCAGACAACCGGCGATACTATTGTCCTGTTGATATCTTTTTTGATCAGGCGGTCTAAAATTTGCAAACCCTGTTCGGGCTTAATCATACGCGATCCTTTAAACAGTGTACGATCGCTTTTCACGGCTTCTTTACCGGCCATTCCGGTCTCAAGCCAGAATCCCCAATTGATTGTCAGCGAAGGCAGACCAATTGATTTCCTGTAGACGGAAAGAGCGTCCATAAAAATATTTGCTGCTGTGTAATTTGCCTGTCCCGGGCTGCCTACCACGCTGGCAGCCGAGGAGAAGAAAATGAAGAAATCCAAAGAGTGATCTAAGGTTAATTGATGCAGATTCCAGCTTCCCTCAACTTTAGGACGCATAACCTTAATCATACTTTCCAGATTCATGTGCATGATTGCCTTATCGTCCAATAAACCGGCTAAATGCATTATCCCTTTTAACTCCGGCATATTGGATGAAATATCCGAGAAGATGGTTGACATTTGGTCTTTATCGGTAACGTCGCCCATAGCAATGGCAATCTCTGCGCTTTGTTTTTTCAAAATGTCGATTTGTTCTTTAGCGTAATTTGAGGGGGGAACAAAGGTCGCTAAAACAAGATGCTTTGCGCCGTGATTAATCAGCCATTCCGCCATCAGCAATCCTAATGCGCCGGTTCCGCCGGTAATCATATAAGTCGCATCCGGACGAATGGGCATTGTTTCGTCTATTTGTTGAACTTCCCGGGTAGATTTTTCTTTCATCGAAACGACAATCTTGCCGATATTTTTTCTCTGCGCCATGTAGCGGAAAGCGCCGATCGCTTCTGAGGCGCTGAAATGCGTTAAAGGTAGAGGTTTTAATTTTTCTTCTTTGAAGTATTCCATTAATTCCAAAAATAAAGAACGGATCAACTGCGGTTTTTCTCTGGAAGCCATATCCAAATCAATAGCGGAATATAATAGATTGTTTCTAAACGGGTACATATCAATCTGGCTGTTTTGATAAATATCAGTTCTGCCGATTTCTAAAAAACGCCCGAAAGGTTTAAGTAAAGTTAAACTGCGCGGGATAAACTCTCCGGCTAAGGAATTCAAGACAACGTCAACTCCTTCGCCGTTAGTCGCTTCCATAACATCGTCGGCAAAATCAAGGCTGCGGGAACTCATGATATGTTTAACGCCCATATTCCTCAGGAATTCATGCTTTTCTTCGCTTCCGGCGGTAGTGAATATTTCCGCACCGATCATCTGGGCTATTTGGATAGCTGCCTGACCCACGCCGCCTGCACCGGCATGGATGAGTGCGCGTTCGCCCTTTTGCAGCCTGCCGATATAATGCATAGCGTAATAAGCCGTAAGATAAGTGATTGGAATTGTCGCCCCGTCCTCAAAACTGATATTGGAAGGTTTAGGCACAATAAGATTTGCCAGCGTTGTAACATACTTGCCAAAAGTTTTCGGCGCTATCCCGATGACCTCGTCGCCTGGTTTAAGTTCTGTTACGCCCTCGCCGATGCCGGTCACAACCCCTGAACATTCCGATCCGAGAGGAATCGGTCCGCCGGGATATAAACCGAGCGCCATTAAAACGTCTCTGAAATTAAGACCTGTTGCATAAACTTCGATTTCAACCTGCCCTGCTTCGGGGGTAATGCGCTGGCTGGGTTTGTAACGCAGTCCGCCTAAAACGCCGGGCGTAGTGATTTCCAGTTCAAAAGGCTGTTCAGGCACATCGAGCAGTTGCTGTACGCTTTCCGAATCGCCCTGGTCTTCCTCATAATGATC
>JAUXGF010000212.1 GCA_030622395.1 Calditrichaceae bacterium | reverse complement strand
ATACTCTGCATTCATAAGTGGATTCAATTCAGGGCAAGCATTTTCATTAATATCCTCCTGGAATAATAATTCCAAATAAATATTGGTGTTGTCAAAAACGTCTTTGGAAATTTTATTGTTTAGAATAGACATTAAATTCTTATCCGCTAATTTTTTTTGAGAAAGGATTTGATTGAGAGCCGATGAATATTGGGGTTTAATTACATATTTTTGATTCAGGAGGAACAATCCTTCTTCAACATTTGCAAAAATATTGTCTGTGTTTTTTTTTGCCGCCACGAGCTCTTGGTTTTGATATTTTAAAATTCTCCTTTGCCGGTCAAGTTCGAGGAAGATATTAACTTTGCTTCTTACAATCTCCGGCACAACAGGCTTAAACATATAATCAACGGCGCCGGCTTCATATCCTTTAAAAATATGCTTTTGTTCCTTGCTGATAGCCGTGACAAAAATAATCGGGATATGCTTTGTTTTCTGGGCCCCTCTAATAAGAGCCGCTGTTTCAAATCCATCTATCCCAGGCATCTGCACGTCAAGCAAAATAAGCGAAACATCTTCTTTCAATAGCAGCCGAAGCGCTTCTTCCCCAGAAGTTGCCTTTATAAAATTTATACCCGGATTTTCTAAAATACTTTCTAAAACAAGCAAGTTTTCCGGACGGTCGTCTACAAGTAAAATACTTTGCGATTCGATTTTTTCCATAAATCACCTAATTTTTATCTACAAGATTTTAAATTTGTTTAAGTGTAATAGTGGAGAATTGGAGTAATGGAACTCCTTTCTCAAGGGAATGGCTTTTCCAGGGGGACTCCTGCGGAGCGCCGCCGAGCAATTCTTCACCATTCCATTAATTCAATAATTCATTAATTCAATTCTTCACATAAACTGCTACGTTTTATTTAATTTTTCAAGAAATTTCACGATCTCTTCAAGCTTAAAAACATGATCAACTTTTGTATGTTTAAGTACTGCCAAAGGCATAATTCCCACTTCGGCAGTCGCAGGATCTTGTATGACGGTCAGCCCGCCATGTGTTTTAATTTTTTTCATCCCTTTAGCGCCGTCGTCATTAGCGCCGGTCAATATTATTCCAATAAGTTTTGAGCCGTATACATCGACAGCCGATTCAAATAAAATATCTATAGAAGGTCTGCAATAATTCACGCGGGCTTCAATAGAAAGAGATAATGTTTTATCATCTTCTATCATTAAATGATAATTGGGCGGCGCTATATAAACTGTTGAGGGTTTGATCATCTCCTTTTCTTCCGCTTCCTTTATATGCAACGAACTATTCTCGTTTAAATGATGCGTTAAAAAACCATCGGAATGAGAATGCAGATGCTGTACAACGATGACCGGTATAGTAAAATTATTACTCAGATTAGAAAATATAAATTTAAGCGCCTGCATTCCTCCTGCCGATACGCCTATAACTACCGCTTCATAATTCATAACAGAACCTTGAGGGTTAATATAACAAAACATCGTAAAGCGTAGAGCGGGAAGCGGGAAGCGTAGAGCGGAATTACGTAATACTCTTTTCTTAACCTTCGCTTAACGCTCCACGCTTTACGCTCTCCGCCCAAATAATCACCCTTAATAATAGTGCGCAGCTTGAAATAATTGAACTATTACGAATTTTTTAAACGATTAACAAACCGGTAATTAAAATCGAAGAAATATGATCCACGGCTTCTTTTAATGAATACTTACTATTCGTCCCTAAAATCCACTGCCGGGCGGTTTCATCAAGAGCGCCGAATATTAATATTTTTGTCACATTTGTATTTAATTCCGGATTAAAAAACCCATCCTGTTTTCCTTGTTTAATGATACCGCCAATAATATTCAAAAAATCAATAAACTTTTGATTGTGATAATCTTTTAAAAACTTGACGGACTGTCTTAGTTCAACCTGGAAAACTTCAGCTAATTTTTTATCTTCCTTAATTATTTTAAAATATATTTGGAAAAATAGCTTCATCTTTTCAATAGGATCGATACTTTCTGCGAGCTGAGAATTAAAACGCATCAAAATATGTTCCATTTTATTTTCAAATAAATAAATTAATAAATCATCTTTGTTTTTGAAATGAAGATAAACCGTTCCATCAGCGATCCCCGCCTCTTTTGCCACATCGGAAACCTTAGCCTTAAAAAATCCTTTTTCTGCGAATACCTTCACGGCGGCTTCAACGATTTCTGTTTTTCTTTGGAGTTTCTTCGGTGATTGTTTTTTCATTTCCCCTCTAATTATGAATGAACGTTCATTAAGCTACTTATAAAAATATAAAAATCATAATATTTACTCTTTCGACAAAATTAATCATTATATTAGTAATATTTGAAATTTATAAAGACAGTTTGAAAAAACACAGTGGGTTATGAATAATCCAGCTAATGGCAGGGATGAGAAGCGAAAAGACGATACAAACAAAGATGTAGAGTATTATAAAAAATATAGTTATATCCCCAAAAACCGGCGTCAAGTAAAACAAAGAACCCTGTTAATATTTTTCACTATTGAACAACGGTATATCATCACCTTAACCACTCCTCAAGCTCTACAGACTGATCTGTTTTCTCATCTCTGTATTTAATAATAAGCGGAGTGTTTATTGATAAGCCCATCTCTTTGCCCCAGCCCTTGCTCAAAGGACGTGTACCGGAAACTACAACGGCGCCCTCAGGTATCTCTAAAGGCGATTCATCCTTCTTACGGTAAATTTTATTTTTGACTAAATCATAAACAGGCGTTCCGCCGGTTATTATTGTGCCGGCGGCGATTACCGCTCCCCGCCTGACGATTGTCCCTTCAAAAATTCCGCAGTTGCCGCCGACTAAAACATCGTCTTCAATAATTACCGGCAGAGCACCGATAGGTTCTAACACTCCACCGATTTGCGCCGCAGCGCTTAAATGCACCCTTTCTCCGATCTGGGCGCAGGAACCGACAAGGGCATGGGAATCAATCATCGTATCCGAACCAACATAAGCGCCGACATTAATGTACATAGGCGGCATACAAACCACGCCGGGGCTCACATAACAGCCATCGCGTATCGAAGAACCGCCGGGCACAAGCCTTACTTCATCTTTAAGAGACATGGTTTTTAAAGGATAAGTGCTTTTATCAAAATAAACGAAATCATCATTTATGGAAATATCCTGCAGCTCTCCGATACGGAATCCAAGCAAGATCCCCTTTTTTACCCAATTGTTAACAATCCAATTATCGCCTTGTTTTTCGGCGATACGAATTATCCCGTGGTTTAATTCATGTTTAAATTCATAAAAAGCTCTGAAGTATTCATCCCCATAATGTTCCTTTACCGGCGATGAAAACAACTGTTCAATACGTTTTTCTAAATCCATGGCTTACCATTAAAATAAATTAAAGTGACTAAAGTTAAAAGTGAGCTAAAGTAAATGAAAGCTTTTAGCCGTGCATGAAGAAAGCGGATCAGTAGTTTATTTGCAAACTCATAACCTTTTTTACAATATCATTTTTGTTTCGCTATTTTTTTTCAGATAAAGTTACAATTTTCATATATTCTTCTGTATCGGCGTCTTTAGGCGCTTTGTATTTTGGCATGGCGCTTGTCGCGAAACCGTTTATACCAAAAGACAGACTCCATGAGTTGTATCCTAGAATACGCAAATAGGCGGTAACTTGTGATGATGTTTGACCGGTAAAACAATAAACAATAATTTTTGTATCATCATCTGTGGGCAAATATTTTAAGTCTTCCGTTGTTTTCAATGATGCTTTCGGTGGGAAACAATAAGCTGTCGGGATATGACCCGCATTTAAATATTTTTCTTCAGGCCAATAATTTACGATAAAGTAATCATCCGGATTTGAAAAAAGATCATCGTAATCGCCAAAAATCGCCCATGCTTTTTTTGTTTCTTCAACTATCTCTTTATTTATATATGTATCAAAACGGCTTTTGATAATCTCGACGGCATTTTCTTTACCGGTATTTAATTTTGGAAAATCATAAGTTTCTGTTTTTTCATTAGATTTCTTTTCTAATTCCTTAAGATAGATATCTTTTTTCGCTTTCACCCACTTATCGGTATTATTAATTATTTCAGGATTGGCTGTTATTGAACACATCCCGAATAAAAGATTACGCGCTTCTAATCCGGCAAGATTCATAACGGCAGTAGCATGGCTGGCGGTTTGTCCGGTATAGCACATATTGATGATGAGCTTATCTTTAGGCAACTGATCCCAGTTTGACACTAATTTTTTAATAGACATATTGACTGCGCCTGTAACATGAGCCTGTTTATAATCATCGGGTTTACGCCAATCAATAATATAAAGGTCTTCTTCATCATCAATTTTTTCTTTAAGATCGGCAATAGTAATATTTGGACTTTCGTCTCCACTGGTTTTGTAATTTGTAAAATAAACATCACCTGTTTTTGTTACTTCATTAAATTCGTTAATATCTCCGGCTTTAATTTCATAAAACCCCAAAAGAATTGTTAATGATAAAAACAGCGTTAAAAATAATGATTTAGGTGACTTCATAATCCTCTCCTTTTTAAATTAAATTTTCTACATTACAAATTAATTAAGGTATAACTACCGGTTTATTTGCGGTTTTTTCAAATGTTTTCAGCGAATCCATACGCAGGTAATATTTTTCATTATTATGACAAGCTAAAAAACATTTATCCGCCAATTTTCCTTTTGTAATCAACGTATCCGTCTGTGCAGTCCATCTGCGGATATTATGGGGTGTGGCATATTTCCATGTCGGCTCAGCGTCAAATGTCGTTAACTCGCTTCCTTCTCCCCAGTTAGCATAAGTATCGGGTACTATCGGTATATGTCTGACTGCGATGTAATCATATTCCGGACGGGCGCTTTTTAAATAGTTACGACCAATTTTAAATTGCATATAAGATTCCCCTGTAATTCCTTTACCAACATGACAGCCGTTACAATTTTTATATGGCTGTGAATGGCATACCTGGCAGGAAAGTCCGGGAGCGTTTTCTGTTTTCTGCCAATGAGTTTGATGATATAAATTCACATTCTTTTTATCCTCATGACATTTTTCACACTTAGGAGCGGCATGATTATTTACATCGTAGCGGGAGGTCAATTTTTCTCCGCTTCCGTGCATCTCTTCCGCCGAATGGCAATCCTCACATTTCATAACGCCTGCCAAATTTGTATAATGAATATCTTCCTTTAATCCTTCGTTTTCGCCGGTATATTCCTTCCCGATCCGCGAGCCATGGCAAGCCGTACAGTTATTTTTTAAATTTGGCGTTGCTTTAAAGATATGCCGCCAATTAAGACCGCCGTTTACTGCTATTGGGCGGACGACATGACATTGTCCGCAGCTCGTATGGCACTTTCCGCAATCTTTATTAAATTCATCTAATAAATGTTTGGTCTTTCTAATATCCTTACCGCCAGCGCGCACTTTAAAGCGTTCAAAATATCCTTCCTGATTCCAATGCAAACTTGACTTAAAAGAAGCGACTTCATCCTCATGGCAGTCGGCGCAATAGGTTTCAGCCTGTTCGCTTGGATAAATTATCAAATTTTGATGCGCGCTTTTTTTGTTAAAACTTTTATCATCTCCACCGTGACAAGTAATACAGCCTAATTCACCGTGTACTGTTTCTAAAAATTGTTTTTTAACATAAACTCTTTTCCATGGCTCTAACTGAGACACTGTGCCGCCTCAGCCTTCGCCTGATTCTTTCTTACCGCTTTCTACTAACGGTTTCGCTATCTTTTTTAGCAATTTTTTATTTGTATGACACGACTCACAACTGGAACCTTTATCCGCTTTTTTAGGAGGTTCTTTTTGCTCT
>JAUXGF010000019.1 GCA_030622395.1 Calditrichaceae bacterium | reverse complement strand
CCTCAAAGGTTTTCCCAAACCTTTGAGGTCTTTAAAGAATGGAAGATATGGAAGAATGGAATGATGGAATGTTGGAAAAATGTAAGAATTGGAGTGATGGAGTAGTGGAGTAATGCTCCGCGGCGCAACGTAGCCGTTCCTACGATAGAAGAATGGAATATTGAATTAATGCCTGCCCCTTCCTCCCGATAGTCAGAATTAACTTTGATACAAGAGCGTCTCGACTTGTCGGGATGATACAAGAGAAGTCTTGATGCATCGGGATAACGCTTTCCACCCGTAACCGAAGTATTACTTAAAATTAACAATCTGCTCGAAAAATCCGGCTGGCGTTTTTTTGATGATGAAATTGACAAGGCTAAAAATATATTGATAAAAATCTTTGAGTATAAAATTAAGGAAACTATTGCCAGGGATTCGGGAAAATAGAATAACTGAAATAGGATGAGGTTTTAATGAATTTTGAAATATACTGCGACGAATGCAGACCGGAGCTGTTTACAAGCAGGAAAAAGGTTGTACCTTATCTTTCAATCGGTGGGGTATGGATTCCGGCGCAAGCCCGGCAGGAAATTAAAAACACTATTCAGGATTTACGAAGTGCGCATAATATTTGGGGTGAATTAAAATGGAATAAAGTAAGCCGGAACGCGATTGATTTTTATAAAGCCATCATTGAAATGTTTTTTAATAATGATGATATCCGTTTCCGTACCATTTTAGTGGATAGCAATAAAGTAGATTTGTTCCACTTTCATGAAAATGACGCGGAATTAGGTTTCTATAAATTTTATTACCAGCTTATTCATCACTGGATTTTGGATTTTAATCAATACCGGATATTTCTTGACCAAAAAACAAATCGCCTTCCTAATAGATTATCGATCTTACATAAAGCCCTTAATTATTCAAATTTATCATCCAAAATTAACTCAGTGCAGGCATTACAGTCAAAAGAGGTCAATCTTATTCAATTAGCAGATTTGTTAACAGGGGCGGTGAATTCTTTTTTTAACCAATCAGTCGTAAGCGATGTTAAAAAAGATTTAATCAATACCATAGAGACCAGGTTAAACCATGAAATCAGACCTACTTGGAAAAGCGAAGAAAAGTTTAATATCTTTAAGATTCAGTTGCAGGGTGGTTGGTAATGGAATACCCTTCGTTATTAAAGCTTCAGGATCAATCTGCCTATTTCAAGTATTTTGGCGATGTTTTCTGTCATCAGCCTGTCCAGACATTTGATGGATATTTTGTTTATTTCAAAAGAAATCATTTTTATCATGCCTTTTTTAAAAGCAGTAAAAAAAATCATATCAAGGACTCTTTTGCTATTGAAAGAGCTGAACGTATGGATTGGATAAAAACAGCATTACAGGACCCGGAGGCTGAATTATATTGTGGATGGGATAATAAGAAAAAGAGAGCTGTTACAGACAGACGGGTTACTATTGTTAAGGATGATTATGTTGTAATTGTGCGGTTTAACAAACAAATGTCCAAAGCGTTTTTTGTAACAGCCTTTATTGCGGATAATCGGAGGACAATAAAGTTAATTCGATCTAACTCAAAATGGGAATAAAAAAAAGCCGCTGATTCATACGGGTTCAGCGGCTGAAACCTTTTTAGATTCCACTACCTTTAGGTAGAGAACAATTTTAAAGTA
Organism: Calditrichaceae bacterium; assembly: GCA_030622395.1. Classification (GTDB taxonomy): domain Bacteria; phylum Calditrichota; class Calditrichia; order Calditrichales; family Calditrichaceae; genus JAUXGF01. The sequence goes on along the minus strand of JAUXGF010000019.1, from coordinate 11,069 downwards.
ATACATTATATAAATTTGTCAAGCGATTTTTTGAAATTCTGGTAATATCTCACTCAAATGTGGAATATTAAGATCCACTCCTAACAGCGACCTATTAGGTATAAAGGCTGGGTATATGTTATTCCAAATATTCATCCCAATAAATTTCCCGCCATAATATATGAGGTTTTACCATACTTAATTTTTTATGTAATACTTCAGTTTCCGGTAGAGAAAGTGCTTTTCTGCCAAAGACAGTACTGTTTTTTTATATTGAGTTTTCTAAGGAAAGGCATTATATACTTCCGGCGCAAGTTTTATTAAAATTTTGTGTCAATTAATTAAAGCGCTGTTTAAATTTCGGGATTAATAATATTGATATTGGAATGAATGATAAAAATTTAATCGAAAAAATCATCGCTAAAGATCATCTGGCTTTTAAAGAGTTTGTTGGCAGCTATCAGCTTTTGGTATTTAACGCCTGTTATAATTTGATTGGCAATATCCATGACGCTGAAGATGTTGCTCAAGACGTCTTTTTTCATGTATACAAATCCGCTAAGAATTTCCGCTATGAGTCAAAACTTTCTACCTGGCTTTACAGGATTGCCGTAAACCGCTCTTTAAATTTTATCCGTGATCGTAAACGTTTTAAATGGTTTAAAAATATCGGATCATTATTAGACGATAATCCTGAAGATGTAACAAATCTTTCCGCTTCAAAAGAGGATCAGCCGGATGCGGCTTTTGAAAATAAGGAACGAAGCGTCATAGTTAAAAGGGCAATAGAAAAATTACCGGAGAACCAGCGGGCTGCTTTTGTCCTGCATAAATATGAAGGATTGTCTTATCAGGAAACAGCCGAAATTATGCAGCGTTCGCTTTCGTCGGTAGAATCGCTTATTCACCGCGCTAAATTAAATTTACAGAAGAACCTGCTTCATTACCTGAAAAAGAATTGAGCGCTAAACGCAAGTATGTATAAAAATCTGTGTCAAATTATTTAGATATTGGTGGGTGATAATTGAATATTTAAGATTGAAGAAGTGAAAGATCATAAATCTTAAATCGTTGATCGGAAATCGTAAATCAAAAGAGATGTACGATTTGTGAAAGGATATTAGAGATATGAATTGCAAAGAAGTAAAAAAATTATTTGCGTTATTTCTGGAAAATGAAATTTCACAAGATCAGCGGGCAGAAATTGAAAAGCATCTTAAGACCTGTCCAAAATGTTCACAACTGCTGGATGAGTTTTCCCAATTATGGACGTCTTTGGATCAGCGTGAAAAAGTTCAAGCCTCTCCCAATTTTTGGATAAAATTACAGCAAAGGATTATTAATTCTAAAGAGAGAAAAAGTTCTGTAATGGATTTGGTTGATATGTTAATCCGCTTTGCCCTGCCCGCGGCTGCGGCTGCCGCTTTAATGGCGGCAATTTTTGTAGGAAATTATTTAGGAAATTTTTCTATGCCTGACGGTCAAACATTATCTTCAGAGTTACAATATCTAACTGTTTTTAATGATATGCCCGCCGGTTCCATTGAAGAAATCTATTTTAAAATAAATTTGGAAGAATAGGTGATAATTATGAAAAAGAAATTAGTAATATTATTTATTGTGCTATTAATAGTTATCAACATTAGCGCGCTGTTAACCATTTCATATCATCGCTGGTTTTCCGGGAAATGCCCGCCGATTATGAAAAAAGCCGGTATGTCAATGAATTTTATTCAGAAGGAATTGGATTTAAGCGATGGGCAGGCGGATAAATTTAAAGTTATGCATAAAAATTTTCAACAAGAAGCTAAGGCGATTCTTGATTCGCTTGATAACAAAAGAAAAGATTTTTTTAGCGAACTTTCCTGCGAAGAACCAGATAGTGAAAGCCTGAACAAACTTATCGAGGAAATGTCGGATATGCAAAAATCATTAAAGGAAAAAACATTAGCCAATTTATTGAAAGTGAGGTCGTTTTTAACTCCTCAACAGCAGCGCGACTTTATCTCCTTTTTTAATAAAAGAATGAAACCTATGGGGATGACGCCTAATCAAGAACATAATAAACAAATTAATTAATAATTAAAATTCTTGTCATTAGGTCATTTGTCCTAAAATCGGGCATCATTTGGCTTTGCCGTCATTAATTAATATCAATAATAGCGCAGTAAATGATTTATGAATATTAAACATTTCCCTTCCGATCGCGCCGTTTGATGGATACGCCCTCTGGCATATTAATCGGGATCGGGACTATACAATTAAATATGGACTTCTGTAAAAAGCCTTCGGAAAGAAGAAGGGTAAGGAAGATGAAACAATTATGAAAAAATTAATAATAATTATTTTTAGTTTGTGTGCGCCAATATTACTATTCGCAGATTCAAACAATCAAAAAAGCACAGGCTCGATTGAGGGGACTGTAATAGACCGCAGTACCTATCAACCACTTGCGGGAGTGAATATAATTATTTCAGGATTACCGTTAGGCGCAGCAAGCGACCTTGACGGCAAATTTTTAGTGGAAAAAGTTCCTATCGGAACATACCGTGTAGAAGCTTTAATGATTGGTTACCAAACTGAAGTAAAGACCGAAATTGTTGTGTCTACTAACCGGGTAACAATGGTAAATTTTAGTTTAAAAGCATCCCCTTTAGAACTTGGCGATGAAATTGTAGTTACAGCGGACTATTTTGAAAAGGATATTGAAACGCCTATAAGCGCTAAAAGATTAACGCCCCAGGAGATACGCTCTTCAGCCGGTTCGGCGGAGGATATTTTCCGCATAATTCAATCAATGCCCGGGGTAAGCGGGGCGGGCGGGAAGAGCGCTAACCTGGCGGTGCGCGGCGGCTCACCGGATGAAAACCGCACTTTGCTTGATAATGTTGAAATCTATAACCCGCTTCATTTTGCCCGTTTAGGAACCTCGATGGGAATTATCAGCATTGTCAATCCATCCCTGTTGCAAAGCGTTGATTTTTTGACCGGCGGATTCCCGGCAAAATACGGCGATAAAATGTCCTCTGTTTTTGAAATGCAGCTCAAAGAAGGCAACCGCACTAATTTTAATACGGATATAAACGCTAACCTGGGCGGTTTCGGCGTTTTATTAGACGGGCCTATCCCCGGTAACGGGACAATGGTATTTTCCGTCAGACGCGGTTTTTTTGATGTATTAACTTCAATGATGGGCAAACCTGTGGCGCCGCGATTTTGGGATTTAGTCGGAAAAGCAACCTACAACCCGGCGGCTAATCATAAGCTTTCGCTGATAGGTTTTTATTACCTTGACGATATAGAAAGAAGCGGTACAATGGCTGAAGCCGGCAGCGACATAGGCAGAAAATATGATTATGCCAAACGCGACGATTATGGCGCAGCCGTTGGAATAAACTGGCGATATCTATTTAGTAAAAAGGGATATATGCAAACTACAGCCGCCTTTACCGGCAATGGCTGGAAATCATGGATAGGCACAGAGAACAATAAAGAACTTAACGGCGAAGACGTCAAAGAGAATGAGTTTCATTTTAAAAATGAAATAACCTATAAATTTTCTGATGTATTTGAATTGAAAGGTGGTCTTTTTTATAAAACAATAGATTCCGATCATTATACATGGAATGAGGCGGATACTACGCGTACCGGTCATGTTTTCCCTACGGATACAGTGAATTATTATCCTGACTTAACTTACAAAGCGGGATCATTTTTACAGACAACCCTGCGTCCCTTTAAGCGGCTTGCTATTAATGCCGGCTTGCGTTACGACTATTTTGATTTCACTAAAGAATCAAAAATCAGCCCGCGGCTTGGGCTAACCTACCGCTTAACAGATAAAACCACTTTAAACGCAGCATACGGACATTTTTATCAAACTCCGGCAGCCTACCTGGCGGCTTTGGATGAGGCTAATCTCAACCTGCTAAGCAGCCGTTCCATTCACTATATCGCCGGAGTTGAACATCTGCTCAGCCCCGACACTAAAGTCAGCGTCGAAGTGTATCATAAAGAACTTGACGATGTTTTTGTGGACAGCGATACATCAAAAGTCCTGACAAACGCAGGATCCGGTTACGCCCGCGGCATTGAATTTTATATCCAAAAGAAAATGAGCAAAAACCTGGTGGGAAGCGTTGCTTATACTTATTCTATTTCTAAACGAAAAGACGCGGATCATCTGTCGGAGTATTATTTTGAATTTGACCGTCCTCATAATTTTACTTTAGTAGGCGGCTACAAGCTGTCGGATAAATGGCAGATCGGGCTGAAATTTCAGTACGCTTCGGGAAGTTCTTATACTCCGGTTGTCGATGTAGTGCAAATACCGCCGAATAGCGGCGAATGGTATGCAGTAGAGGGCGAAAAAAATTCGGAACGTTATCCTGATTTTCATAAATTGGATATCCGCGTTGACCGCCGCTTTAACTTTAGTAAATGGACTTTAAGCGTTTATCTGGATTTATGGAATGCGTATTATAGAGACAATGTTATCTCTTATAGATATGATGTTGATAATAACGGCGTGGTTACAAAAGAAACTACTTATGATTTTCCATTGCTTACAATTTTAGGAATAAGCGCGCAGTTTTAAGAAAATAGATACTGGATGCTGGTCGAAGCGCAGCGTATCCCGACCCGTCGGGACGGCTTGTCGGAAATGCTGGATAAAGAAACTTAATCATCCCCTCATCCAGTAATCGGTAATCAGTAACCGGTAATCGGTATTCCCGCAAAGGCGGGATTTCTGTTCCGCTCCTGTCTGCGTGCAACGCACAGGCAGGCCAACCAGTATCTTGCATCTTTTCTCAAAGCGACCCCTGGGAATCTTTCATCCAGTATCCAGTATCGAGTATCCAGTATCATTTTAATTAATTCCCCTCGATCCATCGGGGGACATAACTATGTTCTTCAAAGATCAAACCTTTTCCGTTTTCTCCATAATGTCGCAGGATCTATTCCGAGAATTTGAGCGGCTTCATTTAAATCTTTAGCAAGCTGTAAAACTTTTTTTATGTGAAGCTTTTCGACTTCTTCTAAGGAAAGCGGCTGCTCGGGATTATCAATAGCGCATCGCACTTCCTCCGGCAGATCGGATATTTTAACGCGCTTATTCTTTGCTAATAAAACAGCCCTTTCTATGACATTTTCCAATTCACGCACATTGCCGCTCCAGCGGTACAGTCGCAGCGCCTTCATAGCCTGGGGAGATATCTCTGCTTTTTGCCCTTGAGCAAATTTATCAAGAAAATGCTGGATCAGAGGCATAATGTCTTCCGGTCGTTCCCGGAGAGGCAAAAGCTTTAAGCGCACTGCGTTCAAACGGTAGAACAGGTCTTCTCTAAAAGCGCCCTCTTTTAAGGCTTCCTCAAGATTTCTATTGGTGGCGGCAATAATCCTGACGTCTACTTTACGGGTGATACTTTCTCCGACTCGTTCAAATTCCTTTTGTTGTAATACACGCAGAAGTTTAGCCTGTAATCCCGGCGTCAATTCGGCAATTTCATCTAAAAAAATTGTTCCTCCGTCAGCCAGTTCAAATCTGCCTTGCCTGTCCTTAACCGCGCCTGTAAACGCCCCTTTCACATGACCGAACAATTCGCTCTCCAATAAATTTTCCGGAAGAGCGGCGCAGTTGATTTTAACATAAGGTTTATCAGCCCGGTCGCTTTTTTGATAGATTAACCGGGCAAACAGTTCCTTACCCGTCCCACTTTCGCCTTCAATCAGCACGCTCAAATTTGTTTCCGCAACCTGCCCGGTTAGTTCAATCATTTGACGCATTTTTTGATTGTGTGTGATAATATCGCCGGGGAATGATAACTGTTCCGTTTGCTTTCTCAGCTCCCTTACTTCAATTTTTAGATTGTGGTATTCCAAAACTTTCTGCGCCAGAAGCTGTAACTCGACAAAATCAAAAGGTTTCTGAAGATAATGATGAGCGCCTTTTTTGATTGCTTCAACCGCGCTTTCTATAGAACCGTGAGCGGTTATTATAACAACCGTGGTTTGAGGCGCGCAGCGTTTTATTTCCTCTAAAATTTCCATTCCGTCAATCGGGCTCATCTTTAAATCGACAAACGCCAGATCAAATCGCTGCTGACGAATGATTTCTACAGCATCTTGCGGATTTAAACATTGCGTTGTTTTAAAACCAATATCTTCGAGGCAGATATTCATGGTTTTTAATATGTTTGGTTCGTCGTCAACTAAAAGGACTTTTGGTTTTTTAATTTGCATTGGTTTGCTTTCTATATTTAATTGAAATAGAAGAGAACTCACCCCCTAAATCCCCCCTCTTTTTTAAGAAAGAGAGGGGACTTCACCCCTTCTCTTTGAAAAGAGAAGGGGCCGGGGGATGAGTTGTCTTATCTTTTACGCCAAAGGAATCTGAAAATAAAATTTGCTTCCTGATCCCAGCTTACTTTCTACCCAGATTTTACCTTTATGCGCCTTGACAATTTCCCTGGCAATCGCTAAGCCTAATCCTATATTTCCCTGTCCGGCGTCTTTAAAGTTTTTCACCTGAACAAATTTATCGAAGATCAGATCAACGGCTTCTTCGGGTATCCCTTCTCCGCTGTCCGTTATACAAAAAAGTATGGTCTCGTTTTCTTGTTTTGCCTCAATGGAAATCTGACCGGATTGCGGGGTATGCTGCAAAGCGTTCTCCACAAGATTTGTAATCACCCGCGAAAGATTATGGAAATCCGCTTGAAAAGCAGGTAGAGATGAATCAATATTTATTTTTAAATTAATCTTTTTCTTTTTTAAAAGAAGCCGGAGCGGCTGGACAGCGTATTCGGAAAGTTCAGTAACCGATGTATTTTGAAAGTCAAAAGTATAATTACCGGATTCTAACTTAGAAAGGTCTAACAGCTCTTTTACAAAACGCTTTAAACGCTGCCCGTCTTCTTTAGCGCCGGCGAGTAGTTCTTTTTGTTCTTTATTTATCTTTCCGCGAACTTCCTTTAATAATATATCAACAGCCATGTTAATTGAAGTTAACGGAGTTCTAAACTCATGTGAGATAGCGGACATAAAATCCGATTTTAAACGGTCAAGATTTTTAAAACTTGTAACGTCCTGAAGCAGGGTAACTATTCCTATTATTTTATTATCATCATCGGTAATTTTTATTTGGCGCGTTAAGTAAAAGAATTCAGTATTATCTTTTTTAAAGGAAATCAGCGGTTTTTTCGGGGCGGTTTCTTTTTCCGCTAAATTATTTTCCCCGCTAAGAAGTTTAGCCAGAGTCTTATCCTTTACCGCTTCCGCAACCTTTTTACCTTGCCAGTCCCTGCCGGATATATTCAAACTTTTTACAGCAAGTTCATTCATCAAAGACAGCCTGTAATCTTCATCGGTAACAATGATTGATACGGGAATATTAGACACAATTGCTTCAGATTTCTTTTTTTCTAAAAGTATCTGATTAATATTCATTTTCTCATAAGCTTCCAGCCGTTCGGTCATCTTATTAAATTCCATGCCGAGTTCGGCGATCTCATCGTCCGATGTAATATCAATTTTTTGATTCAACTGCCCGCGGCTGATTTTTCTCACTGTTTCCGTAGTTTGCTTCACCGGCTTAAGAATTCTTTTAGCAAAATAGATACTGGAAATAATACTTAAGAATACGGCAATCACAGAAAAAATAATTATTACCATGTTAGCGCGCTTCGATAAACTTTTTGCTTTTTTATCGGCGTCGTTAACTGCCTGTTGATTTACATCTTTCAGTTTTAGACACAGCGCGTTTAACTTTTTGATAAGCGGGAAAATGTTTTTGGAATGATATGATTTTACTTTTTTATAAGTTGTTTTTTCTCTTAACATTAAATGCAGAGAATCGGATTTAGAAAGATAAGGTTGAAATACAAGCATTATGCTATCGAGGATATCAGGTTCAACCGGAAGGGCAATGCCTTCGACCGCCCTTTGATGCCAGTTATAAAATTCATTTTTACAAGCATGAAAAATAATTACCCCGGATGAATCAAATTTTTCTTCAACCATTGCAAACTGCGTTGATTCCTGCTGCAACAGCGCCTGCGTCATATTCTCGGCGGCGCTTACATTTTGATATTTTTCTTTCAGGATACGGTCAATCGGGCTGCTTAAACGGTTTATATGATAAACGGCAAAAACAGCAATAGCTGCATTTATACATATAACAACAAAATATCCCAACCCGATTTTATAGCTAAGACTTTTCATAAACTCTCTGAAGATTAAGTTTAAGTGAATTTAAGCAATTCGGCGGCATATCTACAAATATTATCATAATAAAAGCAATTATGCGTATTTAACCGCAGGTCTTTAGTAAGATTTTAAAACAGACTTGGTAACACCTCACGGTAAAAATTTGGAGCGAATTGATAATTCAGAATCGATCCCGATTAACAGGCTGTTACAGAGCTATTAAAAAGCCTTAAAAGGCTTAAAAAATGTTTTTTAGTTTCATATGTCCCCGACTTATCCCGCTCCGCAGGAGTCCCTTTGGGAAAGGGATCCCTGTGGGAAAAGTCGGGGTTATTCATTGTAAATACAACAAGTTCTGTTGGAATGAATAGCCCCGAGCTTCAGCTCGGGGATCATGCGTTCCCCTGATTTTTTGGGCTTTTCCCATAGGGATCACTGTGTGAAGCCCCATTCTGCAACAGCCTGTTAATCGGGAATTCGTTCCAAAATAAAATTCCCCACCCGTGAAGTGTTACTTCATTATACTTCTAAAATTGTCAAGGTAAAATACCAATAACAGTGGTAAAGAAGTTTTTGAAAAACAATGGCGGACATTTGAATAACGGCGGATTATTATCTATATTACAAAAGAAAAGACGATGGCGTGGGTTCAATACTACGTTAGGCACTATTAATTATAAGCGCAAATAATTATTAAGCTACATTTTGCTTGGCTACTTAAAATTAAACAAAATAAAATATGGAGGTAAATATGTTAAAAAAAACTAACAAAAAAAGTAGCAAGGTGTTAGTATATTGCCTTACCATGGTAGGCTTTATAGTTGTGTCAAGTTTTATAGGTAATACTAATATTGTGCTTGCACAAGAGTTAAGTGAAGATGATAAAAAGGCGGCTATGATACAGTACACCCTAAAATACCGCTTCGGTCAGGATCTCAAAGTTGGAGACTGGGTTAAGTACAATGAAATAACAGAGGAAGGTGCGAAAACGATTGAGTTGAAGGTAACCAAACAGGAAAAAGGCGGTGTGTGGATTGTTGAAGAATCTTTAGGTATGAAAATTCATCTTCTTGTTGATTTGAAGAGTATGAAAGTACTAGAATGTTTTGGATTTGATAAAGAAGGCGAGAAGCGGGAAGTAACTCCATTGAGTGATAAAGAGGTTGCCCTGATTATTGAAAATGGGAAAAAGGAAATGGAACAACAAGGAGTTTATTCTCAGATTATCTCCTGGAAGAAGGATGAAAAAACAGAAAAAGTAGATGTTCCCGCGGGTTCTTTTGCATGTGTTTACATAAAACCTGAATATCCTGAGCAGCATAAAAAACAAATTGAAAATTATGTAAAAATAATGAAAGAACATGGTAAGTCTGATGCTGAAATAGATGCGGAAATATCTAAAAATGAACCGCGGCTTTACTTTAACAAGGATGTGCCCAGGTTACTGCCTGTACAAATTGCTATTGGCTGGATTCCTTGGATCGATGTCTTTAAAGAAGTGAAGGGTGGCTTGGTTGAAAGCAGAGGTATGTCTCCGTTGAGACTTACTGCTTATAGTGGGCAGAAAAAGTAGAGTAAAAGGTAGCTAAGCAAAACAGTCGTATAATATCGTGTTTGATATTGATGAATCGTAATTTAGAATTACAAAAAAATCAAGCTGACTGGAGCAGCGATGAGCGAATTTTGATTTTCAGTACTCGCAAAACGTTTTCTAAAATATTGAAATATAGTGCGCCGTATGTTTTAGCAGGTTATTTGCATCGTTAACGAATCTGCTTCGCACCTGATGACGCCAGAATAAATTAACTTATACTTAAAAACTTTCTCCAGCCTCCGAGTGCTCCTGCCTATCTGGAAATATGAAGTTTCTCAAGCATGTTTTAGGGTTTTGGTTTATGAAGCATTAAAAAATAATTTTATTTATAGTACCTCAGATACAGGTGGATACACGAACTCGTTACAAGGATTAAAATATTAGTTGTTACTTATAGTAGAGCTGGGCGGAGTAAAATACCGGTAATAGCGGTAAAGAAGTTTTTGAAAAACAATGGCAGGTTATTAACTATATTACAAAAAACAAAAGACGATGGCGTCGGTTCAATACTATGTTATACGCTCAATAATTTTTCTTTATTAAATTTTAAATTCATATTGAAGGTTTTTACTTATAATGTTAAATTGTTCATAAAAGAAATATATAAACAATAGTGCTTATACCGCTAATTTGGGCGGATAAGAACAATGGAATATACACGCACGTTATGCCTTATTAAAATAGAAACGACATGAGAATAAATTACGAACAAAAATTTCACTCAGTTGGTCAAGGGCTTTTTTATTCAAGTTCATCGCATTTAAATAATAATGTCACTGCAAATGTGATTTTTGATTGCGGTTCTGAAAATCTTAAATTAGTCAATAAACAAATTGATAATTATCCTGAAAAGGATATTGATATTTTAATTATCTCTCATCTTCATTATGACCATGTTTCTGGATTAAATTACCTTTTGAAGAACAGAAAAGTAAATACAGTAATCTTACCTTATTTATACCAAAAAGACAGATTACTATTACAATTCCAAAACTTCAATAAACCAGAATGGTATAATTCATTTTTGTCAAATCCTTATTCTTATCTGAATGAAAACGAAAATATTAATAGAATTGTAATAATTAATGGTGACAATGAAGAAAATGAATATTCAGAGAATTTTCCAGAAGAATTCCCTCCATTTAATGACAACTTAATAAACGAGAAAAACATAATAATTCGCCTTCAAAATACAAGTGAAGACACAAAGAAAGACGTTGGCAAAAGTGAACAAATCGAATTTGATGGCAAATTATCTTTAATGAAAGATAGGGGATATGTCATGATT
>JAUXGF010000231.1 GCA_030622395.1 Calditrichaceae bacterium | reverse complement strand
TTGGCCTCCGACTTACTTTTGCCACTATCAATTTGGATAATTATGTTGATGATATCGACAATGAGGATAGTGAAATTACCTGGACTACAAGCGGGAATGTTGAATTAAACGTATCAATAGACGATAACCGCGTGGCGACAATTACGCCTCCGGATTTGAATTGGAATGGAAGCGAAACGATTGTTTTTAAAGCTGCTGATCCGGGGAGCCTGTCAGACAGTACTTCAGCGTCATTCACAGTAACTCCTGTAAATGACGCGCCGGTAGTGAGCGGTATACCGGATCAAACGATTGAAGAAGGCGGCAGTTTCATTTCAATCAGTTTAGATGATTATGTGGACGATGTGGATAATACGGACAGCGAAATGACCTGGACGTCAATTGGAAATGTGGATTTAATAGTTACAATAGCCGCGAATCGTGTCGCGACCGTAGCTGCGCCGCATGAAGATTGGTTCGGCAGTGAAACTATCATTTTTACAGCGGAGGACCCCGACGGGCTGGCAGACAGCGACTCGGCAATATTTACGGTTACTAATGTAAATGATTCGCCTGTTGCGATAGATGATTCAGCGGAAACAAACGAAGATATACAAGTGATAATTTCCGTATTATCCAATGATATTGATGTTGATAATGACCCGTTAACGGTTCAGAGCGTTACCAGCCCGCTTCATGGCACAGCCGTTATTTATCAGGATACTGCGGTGACTTATACGCCGAACACAGATTTTTTTGGCGCAGACAATTTCAGTTATACAATGATCGACGGCAATGGCGGCAGCTCGCAGGCTGTGGTTACTTTAACGGTTACAGCGGAAAACGACGCTCCGATCGTAAGCGACATTCCGGATCAAACGATTCAGGAAAGCGCTAGTTTTGCTACGATTAATTTAGATAGCTATGTAGAAGACGTGGATAATGCGGACAGCGAGATGACCTGGACTTACAGCGGAAACACAGAATTAACGGTCACTATAGACGGAAATCGAATAGCCGCCATCGGTTTACCGTCTTCTGATTGGAATGGCAGCGAGACTATTACTTTTACGGCGACAGATCCGGGAAGCCTGTCAGACAGCGATTCGGCAGTATTTACAGTGACGGGATCGAACGACGCGCCTGTTGTAAGCGGTATACCGGATCAGAGTATAGGGGAGGGATCAGCTTTTGCCGTCATTAATTTAGATAATTATGTTGAAGATATTGACAATGCAGACAGTGAGATGACCTGGACGTCCGCCGGCAGCGTTGAATTGATCGTAACAATAGATACAACAAATAGAACGGCAACTATCGCGCCGCCGAATCCGGATTGGAACGGTAGTGAAAATATAGTTTTTACAGCTACTGATCCGGGCGCCCTATCCGACAGCGATACAGCTTCATTTACGATTACTGCGGTGAATGACGCTCCTGTTGCCAGCGGGCTGCCGGCTTTATCTTTTAATGAAGATGATTCGCTTGTTTACAGCGTCGCAAACTGGTATCCTTATGTGGAAGATGCTGATAATGCAGACTCGACTCTTACCTATAGTGTTTCATCCGGTAAAAATGTGAGCGCTGTTTCGGGCTTAAATGTATATGTATTTAAAGCGGCGGGAAATTGGTTTGGCAATGATACATTACAATTGATAGTCTCAGACGGAGAGCTGGCGGATTCCGCTGATTTTATTGTAACCGTAAAGCCTGTTAATGACGCCCCGCAGATTGTTGATCTGCCTGAATCTGTAACATTTACAAATGATTCCTCTGCGGTGTTAATAATGAATGATTATGCTATGGATATTGATACGCCGGATTCGTTACTGTCCTGGACATTTGAAACAAATAATGACTCTCTTATTTTACAATATGATTCAAATTCGACTCAATTAACACTGACTGCGCCAGGCTTTTCAGGAGATGTGGAATTAATCTGCGCCGTAACCGATGACAGTTCGGCAAGTGCGATAGATACTATTATAGTAAAAGTCGGGGAAATCACTGCGATTGACGATGGCTTGGCAAATACGATTCCTGTGACATACAAACTCTACCAGAATTATCCGAATCCTTTTAATCCGAAAACTAATATAAAATTTGATTTACCGAAATCCGGAAAGGTAAAGATAGTTGTATATAATATTTTGGGTCAAAGCATTGCAACGCTGTTTGATGGATATAAACCCGCAGGCAGCCATACAGTGAAATTCAACGCCGCCAATCTATCCAGCGGACTGTATTTTTATCAAATTCAGACTAAAGGATATAACAAGATCAGAAAAATGATTTTGATGAAATAGTGTCTGGCAGGGTATATTTTTAAAGGAAAGGGCGGCAAGATTATGCCGACCTTTTTTGTTATTTAGCGTCAGAACGAAAAGCGCCCAACATTGTCATTTCCGCAGCAATCCAGTGGATCGGGAAGGGAACTCCTATGCAGCGGCGCGGGATAGGATTCCTGTGGAAGGGCATCCCTTTCACACAGTGATCCTGAATACAGGGAAAGACAAAATGCTTTTCTGATTCCGTTTTTACCATTAACACAGTGATTAATTGCGGTGTTAATAGATATGATAGATTTATAGTTAGCCCTTTCAACGGCTTTGGGAACAGACTAAAATTATCTGCAATACATTGTAAATCGGGACCCAAATAACAGTTTTGGTTAGTTTTCGTTCAGACACATTTAGTAATAGATCAAAAAAAAGCCCCGTTAACAGGGGCTTTTTAATATTTGTCTTTTTTGAATATTTTTTTATTTAATAAGCATCATTTTGATTGTCTGTGTAAAGTTCTTTGTTTTTAAAATTGCGAAGTAAACGCCGGTAGGCATTATATTGCCAGCCGAATTTTTCCCGTCCCATTGATAACTAAAATTACCCGCCTTAACGCCGCCGGAGTAAAGCGTTTTAACTTTTTTGCCGAGAATATTATAAACAGCCAGTTCAAGCAGGTCACTGTTTTTAGGAACGTCAAATTTCAAGGTAGTGCTTGGGTTGAAGGGATTAGGATAATTTTGATTTAATTTGAATTTATCAGGTATTTCCAGGCTAAAAATGTTTTCTAATCCGCTTGTAATCTCCAGCGGTACATTAAGCGCATCGCTCGCATATACAGGATCATACTTTGCTGAATTGTCTGATTCATATTGTTGACCCTGCATTAGAGTGTTATCGAAAGTCAACCCTGAATATTCATTGGAGTCATAAATTTCAATCTTAATATGCAACAATGTATCCGGAGTCGCAGGCAATTCATTTGCCCATGCAGGCACGCCCAAATTATATCCTATTGTTATAGCTACCCTTGATAGTGAATTATCTATTATATTTACGATATCATAAAGATCTGATCCTCCCATATCACCTGATAAAAGACGACCTTTTTCTACTGTTATTTTGTTTGAACTGACAATTGACGATCCGAACCCGGCTGAATTATAGTTAATATAAATTTGAGTGTCTCCAACCCGTGTGCCTGTCTCGCCAGCCTGAGCCATTACATCAAACTCAAAATAAGTGACCGCCTCTCCTGTGATTGTATCATTTGCAAATGTAAACGTAATATCTGTCGCATAAGTCAAGTTAAAGGCAGCTAAGACTAAAACTATCAAAATCATCTTTTTCATAATAATTTCTCCCAATTATGTTTATTTTCTAAAGATTAATTTGTTAAAAAGGAACTTGAGTGCCAAGACCAACATTAACTTTCCAAAAATCATTTTTATCATCATTTTGGACTTGACCGTTTAAATTGAAATCCGCTTCTTTGTAACCGGACGCCCCGGTTTGAACTTCCCAAAAATCATTTTTATCATCATTTTGAACCTGACCGTTTGCATTGGCGTCGCCGGTATACATACCATATATGCCGCTGCTAAGCTCAACCATAGCGTTTGTGCCATAAGTTTTATCTAACCCGGTTGAGAAATCATACAAATTACTAAGTTTAGAAAGCGCATGAGTTTCATCGCTCATGATAGCCAGATGGTTACGATGCTGTATTACAATATAATAATCACCCTCATCAACGCCGGGGAAACTTACCGGGTTGATTCCCAGCGTATCGACAATCATACCGTCGCTTTTAATAAATGCGGCTCTGGAAGCAACTTTAGTTGACGCCTCCGCGCCTGTTCGCAATTCCACCAGAACCCAATCAACTACGCCTTCGGGAATATTTTGGACGCTCTCGCCTCCATTATAACTCCAGGGAGAACCGCTGAACGGTTGGGAAAGCGGTAAATAACCGTTACTATTTAAGGAAGTGTTCATACTGTCAACATTAAACGGTCCTTGTAAAAAGGACTTCAGGCTGGCCAATATCACCGTGCCTTGGCTTACTGTAACGTCATCCAGCCAAACGCCGCCGGCTCCTGTTGGAGTAAAATAGAAGGTTAATCCAAAATAATTTGTAGTAGTATAAGCAAGGTCAGTTCCTGTCCCGGCAGATACTAAATTGTCAAAACCGCCGTCGGAATCATATTTCAATTCCCATAGACCTAACGAATCACGGGTAACTTCTATTCCAACAAGATCATTTGCATCCCAATTAAGGTCGGAGGTAATAACAGCCCCGTCTGCGGCGGATCCCGTTAGTTTCCACAAAGTCAGCGTATCTGATTCTCCTGATAAATTAACTCCAACAGCATAACCGTTTACATTAGTAGTATCATCAACCATTAAGTAAACCCAAAATTTATCGGTAGTTGAAGGATCCCAATCGCCATTTTTTAAATTAAAACGCCAGGTAGTTGTGCCGGAATCTATATTTAAACCCGTTAATGTGTGATGAATATGACTGCTCTCTGTAATATCAGATAAATTATGCTTTAATGAGAATGAACCTGTAATAGTTCCGGACTCTGACGCCGCCCATTCTCCCAGGCTGCTTTGTCCCCATCCTTCCAAATCGCCGTTTT
This sequence comes from Calditrichaceae bacterium, assembly GCA_030622395.1. GTDB lineage: Bacteria > Calditrichota > Calditrichia > Calditrichales > Calditrichaceae > JAUXGF01. The sequence continues at coordinate 560 of JAUXGF010000231.1, read as the reverse complement.
CAAAATTATCACTTAAATATATTGCCTGCCCGAAGGCTCCATTGATTAACAGAAAAGATAATATACAGTATAATATCCTCATTTTTATCTCCTTTAATAAGCTTTAAATAAGTATACAAGAAGGTGTATAATAAAAAGGTGATATTAGTCAATAATTATAAAGATAAAAATTGATAAAAAGCGTCCCCGATAATTTTACAATTTAGAAGATATTTTAAGATTAAATAGCGGTCGGGAATATTCTAAATATTAGTGATGCAAAAGGCGAATTTTTTATTTAGACACTATTATTTTCAACACATTATCAAATAAAATTACAATTTTTATTGATCTTCATAAAATTCCACTTCGTCTTCCATAACGATTAGTTCGACGCCTGCTTTTTTAAAAAGATCTCTTGTATCCTGCGCAGCGTGGTATTTCTTTTTTGCCACCACTTTTTTTACGCCCACGCTGATTATTAACATGGCGCAGACTCTACAAGGCTCCATAGTACAATATAAAGTTGTGCCTTCTAAAGGAATACCATATTTTGCCGCCTGACAAATTGCATTCTGCTC
>JAUXGF010000339.1 GCA_030622395.1 Calditrichaceae bacterium | reverse complement strand
TGCCGGAATAATTCCCCCGTGTGTATCAGAGACCGCTACGCTTAACTCTGATACAAGAAAAAATAATATTTGAAACGCTGCATTTAAGATTTCTCACTCCGTTCGCGCCAAAGGCGTCCCCGTGGGAAAATAACATTTGCTATTTTTTATTATTATATTTACCCATACAAATCGACATAGAGCCAAAATATTACAATAATCCAAAGTTTTATTAATCACATTCTTTCCAAAATAAAGGCGGCGCCTTGCCCGCCGCCGACACAAAGAGTGGCTAAACCAATCTCAAGATTGCTGCGCTGCATTTCCTTTAATAAAGTAATCACCAGACGCGAAGCAGATGAAGCGACAGGATGCCCTAAGGCAATCGCCCCCCCGTTGACGTTTAAAATATCTTCATCAACAGCGCCTAAGGCTTTATCTAAATTTAAATATTGTTTGCTTAATACATCCGATTCAAAAATTCGCAGATTAGCAATCACCTGAGCTGCAAAAGCTTCATTTATTTCAATACGCTGCATATCTTTAATTTGCATGCCCGCTTTTTCCAGCGCTAATTTTGTACTGTAGACCGGACCTAACCCCATTCTCTTTGGATCAAGCGCGGCAAAGGCGAAAGATTTTATTCTACCCAACGGTTCATAACCCAGCTCTTTAGCTTTTTTCTCTTCCATAACCAATATCATGCTTGCGCCGTCGGTTATTTGACTGGCATTACCCGCTGTAACGGTTCCGTTGCGCCGGTCGAAAACGGGTTTTAATTTTCCCAATTCTTCCATTGATTGGCTTGGTCGAATGCCGTTATCTTTATCTATAATCTTATTGTATTTTGGAGGAACGGCAACCGGCATTATTTCTTGCTGTAAGATTCCCTCATCAGTTGCTTTTTCCGCCAGATTGTGACTGCGCATAGCAAAACGGTCCTGATCCTCTCTGCTGATTTTAAATTCCCGCGCTAAAATTTCCGCAGTCTCGCCCATATTTAAACCGCAATATCCATCCGTTAATCCTAATTGTAAACCAATGATGGGTTTAAAAAAAGCGGGCTTTATTTTTGTAAACAGAGACAATCTTTGTATGAGAGTTCTGGCTTTAAACAGTTCCCCCATCCAGTTTGCAGCCTTGTCATTCCATAGAAGCGGAATGCTCGACATACTTTCTGTGCCGCCTGTTATATAAATATCTCCATGCCCGGCTTGAATGCGGTACCAGGCGTCGGCGATAGCCTGCATGCCGCTGGCGCAGTTTCGCTGAACAGAAAAGGCGGGAATTTCTTGCGGTATGCCGGCTAACAAAGCGATGTTGCGGGCAATATTAGCCGCTTCGGGCGGTTGGGCGATATTCCCCACAATTACTTCATCAATACTTTGGGGATCAAGATCGAGGCGTTCGATTAGTTCTTTAAGAACAATAGCTCCCAATTCATGCGCAGGGATTCCTTTAAATTCAGAACCGAACTTTATATACGGCGTGCGTATCCCGTCAACAATGACTACGTTTTTCATGCTCTCTCCTGGCGATTATATTAATTGTTATATTTTTGATTTCATCTCTGTATTTTAAATTTAGGTAATTGTACAACGCGTGTAAAGAAATGGATTAATGGAATACTGGAATAATGGTTAAACGGCTTGATGTTTAGATGGTTGAATGGATAAGTAGTGTCTGAACGAAAAGGTACTTTTTTGTTCAGACACTAAGTAGACAATACCTCATTCAAGTTCTTTCATTCTTTAAAGACCTCAAAGGTTTGGGAAAACCTTTGAGGTCTTTTCCGCTACTCCATTACTCCACTTCTTCATTAATTTATTTTTTGATAAATTTTTTCTTTAGATGCAAATTCTTTAAAATGATCCGCATATTCTGAAAATCTTATACTCTCTTTGCTTCCAAGACAAAGCAGACCTTTTCTGACAAGACTGTCGTGAAACAGGCCAATTACGCGGCTCTGAAGTTCCTTGTCAAAATATATAAGGACATTCCGGCACATTACTAAATTCATCTCACCGAAAACACTATCTGTGGCGAGATTGTGCTGGGAAAATACAATATGCTTTTTCAACGATTTATCCATAATCGCGGCGTCATATTTTGCAGTATAGTAATCTGAAAATGATTCATTTCCGCCGGATTTTTGATAATTAGTTGTATATTCTTTTATTTGATCAATTGGATAAATACCCTCTTTTGCTTTCTTTAGTACTATTTCGTTAATATCCGTAGCATATATTAAAGCTTTGTCTAACAGACCTTCTTCTTTTAGAATGATTGCTGTTGAATACACCTCCTCGCCGCTTGAGCAGCCGGCATGCCAGATTTTTATAAATGGGTAAGTCTTCAATATCGGAAGAACCTTTTCCCTAAGCGCCACATAGAAAAAAGGATCCCGAAACATCTCCGTAACATTGATAGAAAGATCTAAAAGAAGCGTTTTAAAAAAAATTTTATCATGCAGAATCTTATATTGTATTGCTGTTATATTTGGCAATCCCGCTTTTGCAAACCTGTATTTAATCCGCCTTTTTATTGAGGCTTTTGAATAGTTCCTGAAATCATAACCATATTTTAAATAAATGGCTTCTAAAAGAAGCTGGATTTCTATGTCTTCGTTTTTCATAAATTCCATTTCATAATGTTGACTGTCGAAGGAAGCATTCCGGTCAAAATATGACAAAAAAGGGGAAAACAATCCACGGAATGCTTTACCCTTACGGATACGGATTTATTTATACAACCAGACCTGTAAAAGAGACAACAATTTTTCTATATTAACCGGCTTCGCCAAATAGTCGTTTGCTCCGGCTGCAATACATTTTTGCCTGTCGCCTTTCATGGCCTTGGCTGTCAGCGCTATAATGGGCAGCTTTGAGTATTGCCGCTGCTTGCGAATTTCTTTCATAGCTTCATAACCGTCCATCTCGGGCATCATAATATCCATCAAAACCAAATCAATATCCGGATTATTTTTCAACGCTTCCAGGGCTTCCTTGCCGTTTTCAGCCGATTCTATTTTTATATCCTTTTCCTCTAATACGCTTGAAAGGGCAAAAATATTGCGCACATCATCATCTACTAAAAGAATCTTTTTATTTTCGAAAATATCTTCATCTTCATGCAGTATGCGGATTTTTTCCTGCTTTTCCTTCGGCAATTTTGACTCTACCCTATGCAGAAACAGACTCACTTCATCCAACAGCCTGTCCGGCGATTTAGCCCCTTTGACGATTATGCTTTCTGAATGTTTACGAAGTTTCGTTTCCTCTTTTTTAGTCAACTCTTTTCCTGTGTAGATTATAATCGGAATATCAGATATTTTTTTATCTCCCTTTATCTTTTCCAAAAGGTCAAACCCCGATATATCCGAAAGACCTAAATCAAGAACCATACAGTCAAAATCCTTTGATTGTAGAAGTTTATAAGCTTCCTTACCCTCGCCTATTGCGGTAATTGAAACATCGCCATTGCCGATTAACTCCAGAATGCTATCACGCATGGTCTTATCATCTTCTACTACAAGCAGTTTTTTAATATCTTTGGAAATTATATTTTCAATTTTGGTAAAAGCGCTATTTAGTTTCTCCATACTTACCGGTTTGGTAAGATAACCGATAGCTCCCATTTTCATAGCGTCCAGTTTCTTATCATAAGCGGATACAAAATATACCGGTATATGACGGGTATCGGGATTTTTTTTGAGCCTTGCCATTACAGTCCAGCCGTCTATGCGCGGCAAGCCGACGTCTAACATAATGGCGCTGGGTTTGTATTGATTAGCCAATTGCAGTCCAGCCTCTCCGTCCTCGGCAATTAAACATTTAAATCCCTTCTCACGGGTTAAATCAAAAAGGATTTTAGCAAAATTCGGATCGTCTTCAACCACTAAAATGGAATTGCTCTCTTCTGTAACATCCAGACGATCGTCTCGAATTTGACTAACCTCTTTTTTTATCTCCTTGGTAACCGTTTTTTTCTTTTTATCCTGAGTTTCCACCTTTTCCGTTAATTGAACCTCTGTTTCCACAGGCTCTTCTTTCGCCGTTGTTGTATCTTGACTTATATCCTCTGAAGAAATCG
>JAUXGF010000504.1 GCA_030622395.1 Calditrichaceae bacterium | reverse complement strand
GTATAGAAAGTGAAGATGAGCGTAAAAAGAACAAAAAAAGCCCGGTTGCATCAATATCATTATCCTCTAAATTAAAGGATAAATATTTGACCCTGATATTTAAAGATGACGGGAGAGCTTTACAAATAGATAAAATCAGAGAGAAGGCAATCGCCTTAAATAAATGGCCAAAAGAAGAAATAATAAAATGGGATGAAAAACGAATCGCAGAATTAATTTTCGTTTCGGGTATTTCAACTTCCGAAAAAATAAGTTTAGTCGCAGGACGCGGAGTCGGTATGGGCGTTATTAAACAAAAATTAGAAGAGATGAATGGCAAAATCGAGTTAGATTATGAAGCTGGGCGGTTTTGCGAGTTTAGAATAACTATTCCTGTTTAATCAAAATTGACGATTAAATAACTGAATGACTGAATTATTGAATTGCTGAATTGATGAATGCCTGTATGATTAAATACCTAAACCCAAGATATTTGTCTCGCTACATCAGTAATTGCCACTCACATAGTGATGCTTGTCCCACGGGGACTCCTGTGGAGCGGGGCGGCACAAGACACAAAGACACAAAGAAAAAATAATTAATAGAAAGTCGAGTCTTTTCACAAAGTGACCACTTGCGCGGAAAAGGGACGGCCTCACTGCGGAGCAGTACTCCAATTCATCAATCCATTAATCCATTACTCCAATTCTTCAATATTTATTAAAGTAAATCTCCTGTAATTCGCCTGATTGCTTTGTATAAAGGGCGCAGCCGTATATACATTTTACTATAAACTTCCCGATAAAGCCGGTTGTAAATTTCGTGGACTTTAGAGTTAGGCTCAAAAGTATCTCCCGGGTGAGTCATCTCTTTTATAGCGGTGTTAAAATCCGGATGCAGTTTTACGCCAACAGCCGCATTGATGGCGGCTCCTAAACCGGATGCTTCATAAACATGCGGGCGGGTTGTGGATAAACCGAAAATATCGGCGGTAAGCTGCATAGCCGCGTCGCTCTGACTTCCGCCTCCAGCTACTCTCAATTCGGTAATTGGAACGCCGCTGCGCTTCGAAATACGTTCAGCGCCATCGCGCAGGGCATAAGCTAATCCTTCCAAAATAGCGCGGTAAATATGAGCGCGGGTATGAACATCGCCAAAACCGATAATCGCCCCCCTTGCCTCCGGGCCCGGATGTCTTAAGCCCGGCGACCAATAGGGCTGTAAGAGCAATCCCTGCGAGCCTGGCGGAACTGCATTAACCAAATCATCAAATAGTTCTTCAGGATCAACGCCTTTTTCTTTAGCCAGATTTTGTTCATGCAGACCAAATTCCTGCTTAAACCAACTGACCATCCAGTAGCCGCGGTAGATTTGTAATTCAAGATTATAAGCGTTAGGCAACGCCGCAGGGTAAGGCGGAATAAACGGAATAACCTCTTTGTAACGCTTGTGAACAGTGTTAATGGTGGCTGTTGTTCCATAACTCAAACAGCCGACATTCGGCTCAATGCATCCCGCTCCGATTACTTCGCAGGCTTTATCAGCAGCGGCTGCAATAAGTGGAAGTCCGCTCGGAATTCCCGTCTCTTCGGATGCTTTAGGGGTGATCTCTCCCAACATGCTGCCGGGAGGAATTAATTCCGGCAATATGGATGGATTCATAGGAAGCGCTTTCCACTTCCAATCATATTTTTTAGCCCATTTTTGAGCTTTGTAATCGAACGGAACGTATCCTACCTGACAGCCAATCGAGTCGACAAAGCGTCCGGTAAGAAGATAGGTAAGATATCCTGAAAGGAATAAATATTTGTAAGTTTTTTCCCAGATTTCTAATTGGTGAGTGCGGATCCAATTAGCTTCGGCTTCGGCTTGCAGGTATGCTATGGTATCCGAAACCCCGACTAATTTAAAAGCCCTGCCCCATAAGCCGCCGACCGGGGGCAGGCCTTCGGTGCGGCGCTGATCGAGCCAAACAATAGCGGGACGCAGCGGTTTGCCTTTGTCGTCTATATTTATAACCGTAGACCTTTGCGACGTAAGGGCCACGGCTGCAATACTGTTTTTTAACGATTCCTGCTTTTCGAATAAACCGCGGCAGGCTTGACAAAGAGCATTCCAGAAAACATAAGGGTGTTGTTCAGCCAATCCCGGCGCTTTGGAGAAATAAGGTTCGATTAAGACCCGTTTTTTAACAAGCAGATTGCCGCGTAAATCAAAAAGCAGGGCGCGTACACTTTGAGTGCCGTTATCAATAGCTAAGATATTTTTTGCTTCCATCATATTCTCCATTTAATTGAAACAATAGCTCACTGTAAATAGAACATAGCTATGCAAATTCACC
>JAUXGF010000140.1 GCA_030622395.1 Calditrichaceae bacterium | reverse complement strand
TTCATTTTCAGTGTGGCATAGGTAACAGCCATCCATTTCCTCAGGGGTTTTATGACAGGTCATACAATTATCCATATCAGGTAGATGCATACCGCTTGTTACACTTTCTTTAGCGTCTATTCCGGTATGGCATTTTAAACAGGCGATATCCTTTTCACTGTGAATTTTATGATTAGATTTAGATAGATATTCAGTTATACGCGGTAAAATAACAGGATTATCAGGCTGTTTGTGACAGTCGCTGCATTCCATGTCTTCATCATGACACTCGAAACAGGTTTGTTTCTTTGGAAGCAGATCATCCTTTCCTGAAATGCTGGCTGCGGCGTCCGCATGGCATGCGTCACAGTCCGCTCCGGCGTCGTCAATATGAAATTTGTGTGAAAAAACCAGGTCTGACTTCCACGCTATTGATCCTGCGGTAAGGGCGCTTATTAGGAACAGACTTATTATTTTCATATACTTCATTTTTTAGCTCCCAAAATTATACTTAATGAGAATGCCGCCTCTGGTACTTGCGTTTAAAGCTTCATTATCCTGATAATAATTTACATTTGCGCCGACAGATAAATTTTTTAACACTTTATAATTTGCTCTAAAATAATAGGCTATTGATCGTTGATGGTCATCCTGATCATTAAACATGTAATCTACCGGGGATATGCCGCCGTAAATTTTTAGACCATTAAATAGAGAATATTGCCCGCCTACAGAAATTCCTATCCGTTCCAAATCCGAATCGCCTGTCAAATAGTTTAATCCAACATGAAAATATTTACCTGTTAAATTAATAAAAGAGATGTAATCTTTATTATATTCAGTCATTGAGACCATTTGCCTGAGATCAAGATAATAATTTCCAAACGCCTTATAGCGGATTCCTAACAAGAATCTTTCTATTAAATATCCTGAAAATTCTATTTTACTCAATTTCCAATCATCTGTCCGGAATAAGCGGTAATTTCCCAACAGGTTCAGCTTTTTACTAATAAGATAAAAAAGATTCATGCCTCCATCGGCAATTCTTTCATTTGTAATATCATAACCATAATTGCCGTTGTATCTTAATTTTTTTAAACTGCCGTAAAAATCAACGCCTGTTTTTGTAACGTCGTCGTCATTGTAGACTTTTAATTTCCCGCTTACTTTTTTAAATTTTAAGGCTAAATCCGCATACATCAATGTTTGTGTATTGTCGCTGTCATATAATTTTCCATAACGGACGTTAATGCCGCCTATCGCTGATATTTTAATCTGATCGGATATAGCGTAAGAGAATGCTCCGCCGTCAACAGACCCTCTAATCCACCTATTAAAAGGTAAAATTCTTCCAGCGCTTATATATCCTTTTGAAAAATTATATTTTCCAAATACTTCATATATTTTAGTATTGGATAAATGATTATCACCCTGGAAACCATCACTGCGCGCAGCGTTAAAGCGAAAAGTAAAATTTTCAGAAATGCCGCCTTTTAATCTAAGATGGTTTACGCTTCTTAAAAAAGAATCATCATGGTCTATTTTATTATCATCTTTATAGTTATCAGCATTCCAAAAAGGCGAGCCCATAAAAACACCGGTAGAAAAACTGCCTTTAATGCCGCCTGCACATAACAGGTTTAGAAATAACGTAATGAATAAAAATATTGTAATTATATATTTCATGGTTACTACCATATTTTTTTTAATATTAAAATAAGGGGGGACCTTTGCCCCCCATATTTATTTAATAAGTTTCAAACATACTCTATTGGAAATAAGGATAGTTATTAGATTCAGTCCAGTTGGGATCGGTTAATTGGTCATAGACCATTCCGTTCACACCAAACTTAAGACTTACAGCATCATAACCAAGAATATTCAAGAAAGCGGTAACCTGACTGCTATGCTGTCCCGTCCAGCAATAAACGACAATTGTTTTATCTGTGGGTAAATTTTTCAATTGTTCAGTAGTTTTTAAACTGGATTTTGGAGTATATTGATAAGCGCCTTCAATATGACCTGGAGGACAATTACCATTACCGAGATAATCAGTTTCACCAAAATAGTTTGAAATGTAATAATCATCTTTGGCAGGCACTACAGTGCCAGCAGTAATTGCTTTAAAACCGCCTGCTAACATTGTGTTAATTCTTGACGCTAATATTTCCGCGCCTGTCTCTTTGCCTGTATTCAAAGTCGGATAAGTATTTACAGCGTTTAAATCGGTTGCAGTAGTTGTAAAATCTGCGGTATACGCTGAACTTGTACTGTTGCTCCAGCTATCAAAAACAACATTCCAGGAGCTCATCCCAAATCCTAATGAAAAAGCATTTTCATATCCAAGTAAACGCAGAGCCAGAACTGCATGACCCGCTGATTGACCTGTTTTACAAACAACTAATATAGAATCCGTTTTTTGCATAGTTTCTGCTTCGGCTAAAATGTCGTCTAAAGTTGTATTCACAGCATCTTTAATATGACCGGTACCAAAAGCAGTTGTGTCGCGTAAATCAATTACTTTTTTAATAGAACTTATGACTCCGCCGCCTGCCGCATTATATACATCGCCTGCAGCTAAAATAGCCGGGGCGTCAGTATTAATATAATCACCGTTTGATCCTTCAAGATATTTGACCAATACATCAAATTCAATTACTTCTTCTTCGGACTCTGTTGAACTACTGCAGGCAATAAAATTAATTGCAAATAGTCCTGCAATGAGTAATGCTAATAATCTCTTCATGAAAATCTCCTTAAATAAATTAGTTAAAAATATATTAATGAATTAGCAAACGTTTAGTTATCCCAGCTATTCGGTAATTTTCCGTCAACAATGACAGAAATGTTGGCGTTTTCTTCACTGGGCCAATTTTCGTGAATATAATCTCCAAACAAAAAGAATTCTTTATTGCGAGTGCGAGTGATCTCATCACCCTTTATATGGCAGCTTTCCCAGCATTTAACGCGGGTTGTATCACTTAACAGCGTATCTGTTCTTGCAGTAAATCTTTTAATAGAATGCGGCGTAGTATATTTCCAGGTCGGCAGCGCGTCATAATTTGTAAGAGCGCCTGCCCCTTCCCAGTTATCATAAGTGTCGGTTGCAATCGGGGCGTGTCTTAAGGCAGCATATTTAAACCTTCTGTGAGATGAAATCGGATTAAGACCAATTTTAAAATTTTCATCCGGGTTATTTTCCTGATATATGGGATCTGTTTTCCATGCATCATTTACATGACATGCGGCGCAATTATTGTATTTTTGTGCATGGCAGACAAAACAGGATAAATCGTCCCAATGTTCTGAGTGATAAATATTTGCTATATCAAGCGTATCGCCTGCTTCGTGGCAGCCTGCTTCGCATGAAGCCGCCTTTTCATAATTATAACGATTAGTTTCTAATGAATCTGTTACAGAACCATGCATTTCATCTCCTGTATGGCAGGTCATGCAATCATAACCCATTTTAGCATGGGCGTCTTTTGAACGTCCTGTGCCGCCTAAAAAATCATGGGCTATACGAGAACCGTGACATGCCAAACAATTGTTTGTTTGATCCGGCTTCCCCTTAAATTTATGACTGGAAATGAATCCTTTTCCGGCGCTGTTTGGTCTGGATATATGACAATCGCCGCAGGTAGCGTGACAGTTGTTACATTCGCCCCTAAAACCTTCCTGTAAAGCTGGACATTCGGAAAGGGACGATGCGCCCGCTCTTACTGCAACAGCCTTTTTCATTCCCCAAACATTTTGGTGCAAACTGCTTTTATAAGTTTCCACTTTATCAGAATGGCAGCCGCTTCCGGCGCAGCTATTTGACTCGGAAACCATTTCGGAAGGATCTTTAATCAAACCTGTATGGGCTTTTTCCTTGCTGTTTGGCATATTTGCATTTCCATCATGACAGTCAACGCAGGAAAGCGATTCAAAGTGATCATCCACATCTTCGAAGGATGATACTTTACTGATATTAATATAAACTTTTTCCCATGGCTCCAACGGAGCTACATCGCCGCCTCAGCCTCCTCCTCCGCCGTTATCATCTTCAAGTTCCGGCGCCAATGCCTGCAGCCTGCTTTTATTAGTATGACAGTAAATACAGCCGTCATCTCCTGTATAAGCGGTTTCGTTCAAAATATCTTCTTCAATTATTTGGGTACAGGCAATTAAGGCTAAAGCTGTTAATGAAAGTATTTTTTTTAACATAATTCTTCTCATTAATATTTATATAAAATTTAGTTAACAAACTTAATAAATAATATCTAATAATGTCAATAGAAATATTAAAGTTGCTCCTACGAAGTTTCGTCTTTTACTATAAATACTTTAGCTATTTATTACCATTACAGATTTTTTCATCACTATGCTTCTTCCCTAAGCCGGATAAACCGGAAATAGCAAATCTCATCCCGACGGTTCGGGACCAATTCTTTAGGATTCTATTCTTCTGCACTCCCCACCTGAGTCTGGTAGTTATTAATTAAAAATTTCATACCGCCCGGGCGCAGCCTCCCTGTCCCACGGGGACTCCTGTGGAGTGGGAATGGGGCTTCCCATTTTTTTTGGGTATTTTATTCTATAAACATTTAGTCCCGCCGGGACTAAAGAATTATCCGGCTTAATGTTGGTGAACCATAGTTGGATTTATATTCCCTCGTATCAGAGTTAAGCGTAGCGGTCTCTGATACGTTATGACGTTGCCCGAAATGCTTCATCCTTACATCTGTTATTTCAATATCATCGTCTGAAACGCTTCTCACTTACGCCTGCCGGAATAATTTCCCCAGTGTGTATCAGAGACCGCTATGCTTAACTCTGATACAAAAAAAACATATTTTTATAACAATTTTTCACGAATTCAACTCATAAGGGATTAAAAGGAAAAATTTAATGAGAGCGAAACTGCGATAATTATTTTAGTAAATATTTCTCAAAGAACAGAATCACAGCCGCGGTGTAGTGGTCTCTGTTAGTTTTTTTGCGGAAACCGTGCCCTTCATCTTTAGCCAGCATGTACCAGACGTCGCCTTTGTTTTTGCGGATTTCAGCTACCATTTGTTCAGCTTCGGAGGCTGGAACGCGCGGATCGTTTAAGCCCTGAACTACAAAAAGAGGTTTGGTTATTTTATCCGAATTTGTTGTCGGCGAAATCTTCTGTAAAAATTCAGCCATTTTAGGATCGCGTTCATCGCCGTATTCTACGCGACGTAAATCTTGGCGGTATTCTTTGGTGTTTTTCAAAAATGTAACAAAATTACTGATCCCGACAATGTCAACGCCGCAGCGGATACGCTCATTATAATTAACCATAGATGATAAAACCATATAGCCGCCGTACGAACCTCCGATTACCGCAACACGATTGGCGTCTAAATCGGGCTGAGTTTTAATCCAGTCTAACAGTTTGCCGATATCTTTTACCGAATCTTCACGTTTATAGTCATTATCTAATTTAAGAAAGCTTTTACCGTAGCCGCTGGAACCGCGAACATTCGGCGCTAAAACGGCAACGCCTAATTCGTTTAGCCAAAATTGAGTAGTGGAACTGAAATAAGGCAGCTCCTGACCTTCGGGTCCACCGTGAATATCAATAATGACCGGTAAAGGACCTTTTTTGTTTTTTGGTTTGTACAGAAAAGCGGGAATCATTCCCGGCTTGCCATCTATTTTATCAAAGGTTGGGTAGTGAATCAATTCCGGCGCTGAAAAAGTAGCCGTATTCAATCCGCCCACTTCACTTTTTGTCCAACGCTGCAGCTTATTCTTATCAATATTAAAAATATAAACGTCGCCCGGCGATATGGAACTATTTAAAACCAAAGAAAAACGCTTGCTGTCCGGGCTGAAAGAAGTTCCGTAAATTTGACCAATAGGCAAGTCAGGTAAATCAATCTCTTTACCGGTTTTTAAGTTTAACATATATAATTTCCCGACCCCGTCTTCATTAACCGTATAAGACAAATATTTGCCGTCGTCAGAAAGATCGAGTCCATTAACATCCCATTTAATATGACCGGTTAGAACTTTCATCTTTTTAGTCTTCAGGTCGTAATAACGAAGATGTTGAAACTCGCTGTCTTCATCGGATGTAATATAAACGCCTTTACCATCTTTTGAGAAGGCGGCGGCGCCATAAGCGATTTTTTTATCAGAGGGGTTAATTTGAGATAATTCTTTTGTTTTAAGATCAAGGATGTGGTAATAACTTTCATTTGCCGAAATATAATTCACAATTAATAATTTTGAATCGTCCGGCGACCAATCAGCGGCAATCCAGAAACCGGATTTTTCTAAAACAGGATAGGCTTTTTCAGGATTATCAATATCGCCGATATAAACGTCGAAATCTCTTCCGTTTCTTTTTGTGCTGTAAAATGAGAACCTGTCGCCTTTATTAGACCAATTTGCGCTTCCATTGCGTGACTCGCCGTCGGAGAGCATTTTGTAACTGCCTGTATTCATATCAAAATAAAAAATCTGGCTGACCTCGCTGCCGCCAATATCTTTGCTAAACAGAAATCCATAATTATTTTTATCAGGGCAAAACGATCCGCCGCCGACAGGTTCGTTGAAAAATGTAATCTGGCTTCTTTGTCCTAAGGGCTGATTTACTAAATGTAATTGTCTGGTTTCTCCAAATCGCGTGGAAATTAAAATACCGCTGCTTTTCGGGTCCCAATCACGGAAAGAAGCCGAACGTACGTTTTGATATTGAATAAGACGTTCTTTAAGTTCAAGGGGTATTTCCGGAACATTTTCTAATACAAGATTGCCGATCTCAACCCGCTTAACTTCGCCGGCATAAGAAAACGCGGATAAAACTAATACGACTGTTAATACTAAAAAAGATTGAAAAATACGCATGGGGTTCTCCTTATTTAATTGTATAGTCCCTACTGGTCGGGGAAAGTAATGATAAATTAACAGACTAAAATCACAAAAAACAAAATACAAAATACAAATAAATCTCAATTTACAAACTTCAATGACCCAAACATAAAAAACCATCAGTTTTTGTAATTTGTCCCGATTAATCGGGATGAGCATTGTTATTTATTTGAAATTTATTATTTGTGATTTGTAATTTTTAATACCAACATTAATTTACCCCGTTAAATAATATGTTTGCGCATTTTCCAATCATATTAATTTTTTATTTATACCGATCCGCAATTGATTTGAAATAAGGAGTATCGGTATAACTGTCAAGACGAAATGGT
>JAUXGF010000252.1 GCA_030622395.1 Calditrichaceae bacterium | reverse complement strand
GCAGGTTTAAAAATAACGGATGCCATACCTGATGAAACAACCATATTAAAATTTCGTCATCTACTGGAAAAACACAAGCTGTGCGAAAAGCTATTTGATGAAATCAATTCATACCTTAGCGAAAAAGGATTAAGTCTGAAAGAAGGCACGATAGTGGATGCCAGCATCATTGCTGCGCCCACCTCCATCAAAAACAAAAACGGTCAGCGCGATCCTGAGATGCATCAAACCAAAAAAGGTAACGAATGGCATTTTGGTATGAAATCACATATAGGTGTTGATGATAGTTTAGGCTTAATACACAGTCTGACAACCACACCAGCTAACATCCATGACATAGTTGTTGCTGACCAGCTTTTGCACGGTGAAGAAGAATGCGTTTGGGGAGACGCGGGATACAAAGGCATCGAGAAACGTGAGGAACATGAAACACGTCCGGTTGACTGGTTTATTGCTGAGCGTCCAGGCAAACGTAAAAACATGTTGCCAGGCAGTAATGAAAGCGAGCTTGAAACAATAAAGGCACAAGTCAGAGCTAAAGTTGAGCATCCCTTTATGTTTATAAAAAGAATGTTTGGCTATAGCAAAGTTCGCTACAGGGGTCTTGAAAAAAATCAAAGCCGTTTATTTTTATTATCCGGTTTTACAAACCTGATAAAAATGAAAACTGTTCTACTGGCGTAGGGTTAATGCGCCTGAAATCTGCAGAAATGCGGGTTTTAGGAAAAAATAAATATAAACGGGCGATCTACTGCGTAATAACAGCTGTTTTTAGCGCTATATTGTGCATGAATATTAAATTAAATAAAATCAGGACTTAATCAGAGCATCCCTAGATTTGCTTCTGGTGTTTTTACTAACAAATGATAATGATTGCTCATCAGGCAATAGGCATGACATGTCCAGTTATAGCGATCATTGACATCTGCAAAAATGGCGAGGAATTTAAGTCGATCAGTATCATCAACAAAGATATTTTGCCGGGCATTTCCACGGGAGGTGATGTGGTAAAAAGCTCCGGGAAACTCTAATCGGAGGGGGCGTGCCATAATAAGATAAGGTTAACACAGGAAAACTGATTTTTCAAGACCTGACCCCAAAAAAGGCGCCAAAAAAGGCGACTCTTTAAGAGTATCACCTAAGTATTTGAAATGGCGAAGAGGGAGGGATTCGAACCCTCGGAGCAGATTTCCCCACTCACTCGCTTAGCAGGCGAGCGCCTTCAGCCGACTCGGCCACCTCTCCAAGAATTATATGTACTGCTTTTTAGCGGAGGATGAGAGACTCGAACTCCCAAGCCCAAAGGGCGGCGGTTTTCAAGACCGCTGACTTACCAATTAGCCTAATCCTCCTGGTATAAAGATTGTATTATTATGGTCAGCCCAAAGGGCGTCCCGATTTTTCGGGATGACTTACCAATTAGCCTAATCCTCCTGGTATAAAGATTGTATTATTATGGTCAGCCCAAAGGACGTCCCGATTTTCGGGATGATTTAGCCGTTAGCCTAATCCTCTCTGAATAACAAAAAACGATTTCTATCATTTTTAATAGATTTTTTAATATATAAAATTGATCGGGAATAATCAAAATTTTGTTTTGTTTATCAGTATTTTTTTAACAAAAAATGTTTGCTATATTGAAAATATTTATTAAAATTGATATAAGCGGTAAGCATTCAACTTCTGATTGACTTCTGCTGAATGTTTGTAAATTCAAAACAGGTAATCGTATGATTTGCTTTGAAACTACACTAAAGGTTCGAACTTACGAATGTGATTATTACGGTCATGTTAATAATGCGACTTTTCTTAATTACTGCGAATTTGCCAGGGTTGAATTTTTGCATTCTTTAGGTTATAATCTTGAATCTTTAAAACAAAAAGGCTTTATTCTTCCAATTGTCAAAATCGAAATCGAATATAAACAGCCGGTATTTGCAGATGAAATATTATTATTAAAAATTGAATGGCTTAACCGCGGCAGAAGTTCATCACTATTTAAACAGGAAATATTCCGGCAGCGGGACAATAAATTGGCGGCGCGCGCTTTTGTAACCTGGGTTGTTACCGATTATGAAGGTAACCCTATGCCGATACCGCAAGAGTTGTTAGAAAGATTAAACGAAAAATATTCTGAACTACCGCCGATAGTACAAAAAAATGCTGATTAATATTTACCAATCCCAGGATTATCGGGATGAAATTTAAGATTAAAAGTTAGTCAAAATAACTTGGTATTGGGAATTAGGAATTCTCAACTAAAGCAATTTCCAGTTCTAAAGTTAGATTTAGGGATCGAAAAATCTAAAGATTTTAAATCAGGTATGAAAGCAAATAAAATCAATTCAAATGAAGCGCAGTTGCTCTCGCCCTTTGCCGCTAAAAATGACGAGGCATTTAGAAAGAACGCTGAAAAAGATATCCATTACCGTCCGCCTTTCGCTTTGGACAGGGATAGAATATTTTACAGCGGCGCCTTTCGGCGGTATACGGGTAAAACGCAGGTAATCTATTTTGTATCCTTGCTTGACGAGCAGTTGACAAGCCGTAGTTTTCATACTTTGAGCGTGGCGCAAATCTCTAAAACTATAGGGCGTTTTTTATCGCTTAACACAGATCTGATTGAGTCAATTGCCTTAGGACATGATTTGGGGCATCCCGCATTTGGGCATGACGGCGAAATGTTTTTAAGCCGGGTCAGTAAAAAATATGGTATTGGAAAATTCCATCACAACATACAAAGCTTAAGGGTTGTCGATACTATTGCTAAAAAGGGTCAGGGATTGAATCTAACCTTCCAAACGCGTGACGGAATCTTATCGCATAATGGAGAAGTTCACAATCAAATATTAGAACCGGATAAAAACAAAACGGAAAAAGATTTTACTGAATATATACATAAAATGGAAAGCGGCGAACAAGTGGATATTAAGCCGGCGACCCTTGAAGGCTGCGTAGTCCGTTTAACAGATACAATCGCTTATATCGGGCAGGATATTGAGGACGCCATACGCATAGGCATAATTAAAAGGGATGATTTACCGCAGAATGTTACAGATGTGTTGGGATCGTATAACGGACAGATTATAGAGACATTAGTAAATGATGTTGTTGAGACAAGCTATAATAAAAGTTATATTAGTTTTAGTGAGGAAATCTCGGAATTATTGTATAAATTAAAGCAGTTCAACTATCAATATATTTACAACAACCCAAAATTGAATACGAACCACCGGCGGATTGAACAAGGCTTTGATATACTATTTTCATTTTATTTAGACGCTTTAAAAAGGCGGGATACTAATAGTGAGATTTTTGTCCATTTTCTTAATTCCAAATATAATACTTATTTAGATAACAATTCGGATGAGTTAAAAGTACGGGATTTTTTAGCTGGAATGACTGATCGTTATTTTACCCGGGTTTTACAAAAAATTGTTATTCCCGAGATGGTTGATTTTCAGATTCGCAATGAGTAGAGAAAATAAATATTGATAAAATAAAATGTTATGAAAGATTAACCTATTATGTTTAAGTGAGGCGCATCATGAACACAAGTGATTTTGAAAAAATCAACAAACGAATTGATACTCTTAAAATGGAAGCAGTTGATTTAATGAAGGCGTTAATACCAATTAAAGCATTGGGACCGTTAAATAATGGAAAAGGCGAGGCGGAAAAAGCTGAATTTCTTGTAAATTATCTTAAGACAGTCGGTATTTCAGAAATAGAAGAATATCCTGCCCCGGATTCGATGGTAGACGGAGGAATGCGCCCTAATCTTGTAGCCAGAATACCCGGCAAAAATCCCGATAAAACAATCTGGATATTTGCGCATCTGGATGTTGTTCCCGAAGGTGATTTATCAAAATGGGATACCGATCCCTTTGAAGCGGTTGTTAAAGACGGCAAGATATACGGCAGGGGGACGGAAGATAATAACCAGGGATTAGTCAGCGGAGTTATGACTGCAAAAGCGTTTATTGACGAAGGTATTCAGCCGGAATGTAATCTTGCTTTAGTAATGGTGGCTGATGAAGAAACGGGCAGTAAATATGGTTTGGAATTCTTGGTAGAGAATCATTCGGAATTATTTTCAAAAGACGATCTTATCATTGTGCCGGACGCCGGCGAGCCGGATGGAAGCATGATTGAAGTGGCGGAAAAATCAATTTTATGGCTGAAGCTTAAGACCGAAGGGAAACAGGTGCATGCCAGTATTCCTACTAATGGGATTAACGCCTTTAAAGCCGCTTCTAATCTTGTTGTTGAATTGGAAAAATTGCATACTATTTACGATGAAACGGATGCGGTTTTTGACGTACCCTACAGCACTTTTGAACCAACTAAAAAAGAAGCTAATGTGCCGAACATAAATACTATACCCGGCGATGATGTGTTTTATTTGGATTGCCGTATTCTACCGCATTATTCAATCGAAAATGTTTTAAAGGACGCCCGCAAAATTTGTGATGAAGTAGAGAAAAAGTTTAATGTTAAGATAGAAGTTTCAACAGAACAAAAGGAACAGGCTGCGCCGGCTACTCCGGCGGAAGCTGAAGTTGTAACAGCGCTGGAAAAAGCTATTAGCGAAGTTTATAATATTGAGGCAAAGCCAATGGGAATAGGCGGAGGAACCGTAGCCGCTATTTTCAGGCGCGCCGGCTACAATGCCGCGGTGTGGTCTACTTTGGAAGACCTGGCGCATCAGCCCAATGAATATTGTGTGATCAGTAATTTAGTTAATGACGCTAAAGTTTTTGCCCATGTATGCCTGCAAAAATAGCGTTGATAAAACATCTTGACATTAATTTTAATATCGTCTAAATTATTTTTATAGCGGGAGTAATTCAGTGGTAGAATGTCAGCTTCCCAAGCTGGACGTCGCGGGTTCGACTCCCGTCTCCCGCTCAAATTCAACCCACATCCATTGTATTTAATTGTATAGGAATTTAAATGTTTACAACATTCTTATAATAAAATCCTAAATAACAAGCGCCAAATTACAAATAAATTACAAATTCAAATATCAAATTACCAAAACTTGTTTGCTTGCGGATTTTGGGATTTTGAATTTAGATATTGTT
>JAUXGF010000056.1 GCA_030622395.1 Calditrichaceae bacterium | reverse complement strand
CCGAAGGGAGAAATCTGTAACTTCAATAATTCCAGGGGATGTAAGATTTCTCACCCGATAAATCGGGATCGCGCCATAGGCGTCCCTGTGGGAAAATGACAGTTTTGGCTAGTTTTCGTTCAGGCACTAAATAGGTTTGTGCTGTTCCAAATATTCATTAAAAATTATTTTCCACCAATAACTGACCTATTACAATAAATAATGTTTAATATTTGAATTATGACGGATTATTTTATAAATTCACACGTTTTTAATTTAAAGGATTGAAATATTTATGGAACGAATATTTTTCAAATCAAAAATACATCGAGCAACAATCACAGACGCCAATCTTGATTATGAAGGCAGCATAACAATTGATTCGGATTTAATGGAAGCAGCCGGTATACTGCCGTTTGAAAGAGTAGATGTTGTTAATATTAATACAGGCGCCCGTTTCACCACTTATACATTTAAAGGGAAAAAGGGCAGCGGTGAAATTTGCTTGAACGGCGGAGCCGCCCGCTTAGGAGAAATTGGCGATCTGGTTATAATTATTACTTATGTTAATCTAACAGAAGAAGAAATTTCCAGGCACAAAACTGTAAGCGTTTTAGTAGATAAAAATAACAAGATTAAATCCGTATACGAAAAATCCATCAATTAGCCATACCTTATGCAAGAAATTGAATCCGACCCTACTTATCTGAGATTTATAAAATCACTGTATAATAAAATATTAAATTACATTGATAAAGCCAAGATGACCGAGCATACTTTTGTACTGCTTATAGCCGTGTTAATTGGTTTATTAGGCGGTTATGGCGCCGTGCTCATTCAATTCGCTATAAAGGGATTTCAAAAGCTTTTATGGCGGGGTAATTTTAATCTTGAATATATTCATGATGTTCCTTGGTATTGGAAGATAATTGTTCCTACAATAGGCGGTGTTGTTGTCGGCTTGATTATCCGTTTTGTAGCCAAAGAAGCTAAAGGGCACGGCGTGCCGGAGGTTATGGAGGCAATCGCCCTGCGAAACGGCATTATCCGTGTGCGTGTCGTAATTGCCAAACTATTTGCTTCAGCATTTTATATTGCCTCGGGCGGTTCTGTTGGAAGGGAAGGACCTGTAGTTCAGATTGGGGCAGCGGTCGGCTCTACAGTAGGGCAATTTTTTAAAGTTAATCCTAAAAGAATGCGTACTTTCGTAGCTTGTGGCGCAGCATCGGGAATTGCCGCAGCTTTTAATGCGCCTATTGCCGGAGCCTTATTTGCTGTAGAAATTATATTAGGCGATTTTGCCGTTCCCCAATTTAGTCCTATTGTTATTTCATCGGTTGTCGCTACGATTGTTTCACGTCATTATTTAGGTGATTTTCCTGCTTTTGAAGCCGTAGGGTATCATTTGGTTTCACCGTTAGAATTAATTAATTATGTAATTTTAGGGCTTTTAGCTGGTTTTGTTGCTGTTATGTTTATTAAAATATTATACGCCTCGGAAGACTATTTTGATAAACTCAAATGGCCGGATTATGTTAAAGGAGCTGTAGGCGGAATTATTATTGGCGTAATCGGTTTAAATTTTCCTCAAATATTCGGTGTTGGTTACGATACTATAGATGCAGCGTTAAAAGGAAATCTTATTTGGCAGATTGCCCTGACTTTAGTTTTTATTAAAATATTAGCTACATCTGTAAGCCTTGGCTCAGGGGGCTCGGGAGGTATTTTTGCACCGTCGTTATTTTTGGGAGCTATGCTGGGTTCATTTTATGGCGGTGTAGTTCATCAAATATTTCCGGGATGGACTGCGGAGGCCGGCGCTTATGCGCTTGTGGCAATGGGCGGCGTTGTGGGAGCGGCTACTCATGGACCAATTGCAGCCATTTTGATAATTTTTGAATTAACAAATGATTATAAAATTATTTTGCCGCTAATGATTACTACAATTATCGCCACACTGCTTGCTATGCGCATACAAAATGAATCGATCTATACATTAAAGCTGGTAAGGCGCGGCATAAATATTTTTGGCGGCAGGGAACTGAACGTATTGCGCTCGTTAAAAGTATCTGATGTGGTTAAGCAGAGTATTGAATTGATTAATGAAAAAGTACCGTTTACTAAAGTTTTAGAGAAAATGGTCGGTTCAATACATAGTTATATTTATGTCGTTAATGATTCCAATAAAATAACCGGATATATATCTATGCAGGAAATTCGTCAGACAATTATGGATTACGATACATTAAAGAATTTATTAATCGCCCGGGACGTAGCAAAACCAAAAGATTTAATTTTAAAGGAATCGGATAATCTTGATTATGTTATGAAAGAGTTTGGCAGGAAAGGTATAGATGAATTACCTGTAGTTTCCGGCAATGGCGATGAAAAAATCGTCGGCACTATTTGGCAGACGGATGTTATTTCCGCATACAATCATCAGGTTTTCATGCGCGATATGTCAGGGGAAACACTGCAGAGCATTAAAAATCTTACTAAAGGAAAAACCGTTCACGTAATTGATCAATACCATTTTAATGAAATAGAGGCTCCCGCTTCTTTCCTTGGCAAAACATTGGAAAAAATAGCTGTTAGAAAAAAGTATAATATTGAGGTGTTATTAATAAAGAGAAAGCAAAAAACTGACGAGGGTATTAAAACACTATACATTCAACCGCATGGTCAAACAGTATTGGAAATGAACGATATTTTACTTATCTTCGGCGCTGAAAAAGATATCAAACGGTTTGCAAAAGTCTGATAAAAGCAGGGTTGGTAATCGGTGATCAGTAACCGGTAATCGGTAACTGGTATTTCCGTTGCCCTTCAACCAGTATCCAGTGATCAGTATCCAGTATCATTTTTTGCTAAGTTCATTATAATTCAAAAGGAGTGTCTATGTTACAGTTCAACGAAGAACAGGAAATGGTTCGTAAAATGGTCCGGGATTTTGCAAGGAAAGAGATTGCTCCGGTAGCTATAGAAAATGACGAAGCCCAGCGTTTTCCAAAAGAGATATTTAAGAAAATGGCTGAACTTAATCTGCTTGGTATGCCTTTTGCCGAGAAATACGGAGGCGCCGGTTTTGATTATGTTTCATATACTATTACATTAGAAGAATTGGCTAGAGTATGCGCTTCTACTGCGTTGTCGTATTCGGCGCATGTTTCTCTTGCCGCCGGTCCAATAGACGAATTCGGCACAGAAGAGCAGAAACAAAAATATCTAAAACCGTTGGCGACAGGTGAAAAAATCGGTTCTTTCGGATTAACCGAGCCTACTGCGGGAAGCGACGCCGGAGGCACAAAAACAATTGCTGTAAAAGACGGCGGCAGTTATGTTTTAAACGGATCAAAAGTTTTTATAACTAACGCTGAAGTCGCCGATATTTTTGTGGTTACCGCAGTAACTGACAAAAGCAAAGGCACAAGAGGTATTTCCGACTTTATTATCGAAAAAGGCACACCGGGTTTTGAAGTTGGAAAAAAAGAAAATAAATGCGGGATGCGCGCCTCGCCGACTTGTATGCTTCATTTTACCGATTGCAGGATACCGGAAAAAAATCTTTTAGGAGAATTAAATAAAGGGTATAAACAATTCTTAATTATTTTAGACGGCGGAAGAATCGGTATTGCAGTGCAGGCGCTGGGAATAGCTAAAGAGGCAATGAAACGCAGCGTTATATACGCACAGGAAAGAGAACAATTCGGTAGAAAAATTGGCGAGTTTCAGGCAATTCAATTTAAAATCGCTGATATGGCAGCTAAGATACATGCCGCAGAATTGATGATTTACAATGCCGCAAATCGCAAACAGGAAGGAAAATCCTATAAACGCGAAGCGGGTATAGCAAAACTATATGCAACTGAAATGGCTACTAATGTTGCCAATGAGGCAATTCAGATTCACGGCGGATACGGTTACATGAAAGAGTATGAAGTGGAACGTTTTTGGCGCGACGCTAAACTGCTTGAAATTGGCGAAGGCACTTCAGAGGTACAAAGAATAGTTATCTATCGTGAAATATTAAAAAATATGGATCGTTTATAATGGAATTCAGAAAAAACTGGCGCAACTTTATTGGCAGGCTTGATGAACGTAAAGTAGGTGGAACGTCATTATATAATATTTTTATCAAAGCAGTATTGTTTTTGACCTTTTTAATTGTGATACCTTTACTATTTTCGACTGATAAGTCTTTTAAGTACACAGATATGAAGATAGGAAGTATTGCAGCTAAAAAAGTAGTTGCGCCTTACAATTTTTTTGTTTTAAAAACAGATGAAGAACTTAAATCGGAGCGGGAAAAAGCCGTTGCACAGGTCCCATTTTATTTTGTTTATAATGATTCTATAACTGATAAACAGATATATAAATTAAGCGAAGCTCTGCCGGATTTAATGAAAAATAAGCCCATCTTTTCCCCAGGCGATTCCAGCGAGATTAAATATAATACTCGCTTATCAAGCTTAAGAGATGAATTTAAAATACTTTTTGATATTGATCTTACCGTAACGAATTTGAAAGTTATCTATGACATATTAAATGGAAAAAGTCAAATTGATAATTTCCAAAATATTCTAAAGGAATGTCAAAAATATATTAAAGAAGGTGTTTTAAGTTTAGATATAAGCTCAATTACACGTCCGAATGTTACTGTTATTAAAGATAATGTAGAAGAGGCGCTTGCTGATAAAAAACGCATAGATTTGCCAGGAGTACAAAAAATTATTGAAGATAAATTGTTGGAACATTTTGACGCAAGTCAGGCGGCAATATTAAAATATTTTTTAAATCAAATTATAGAGCCAAATTTAATCTATGAAAAAAGTTTTACGGAAAATGCAGTTGACGAGGTGATCGCCAGCGTTTCGTTAACAAAAGATATGGTTTATGAAAATGAACGCATTGTGGACGCTAATGAGCGTATAGATGAAATAATTTATCAAAAATTATACTCTTTAGAAGTTTCCCGGGTTGAGCACAGCCGGCAAGAAGGCAATTGGCAGAATAGAATTGCTTTCTTTTGTAAAATGATGCTCTTAGCGTCTATATTATTAATTGTGGGTCTGTATCTTTTTTCTTTTAGGAAAAAAATATTTGCCGATAACAAAATGCTGCTTCTGATCGGCATAATTTTATTGGGGCAGATAATATTTGCCTCTATAATAACAGGTCCGTTAAATTGGTCTGTATATCTAATTCCCACAACAATATCATCCATGCTGTTGGCTATTTTAATTGACTCGGGGATTGCCTTTGTCGGTACGGTAGCTATTGCCCTTATTTTAGGCGGTATTCAAGGCGGCGGCTATGATATTGTTTTATTAACGCTGGTGAGCGGTATGGTAGGTATATTTTCAGTACACAAAATCCGTACCCGCAACCATGTGTTTAAAGCAATTGCATATATTACACTGGCTTATTTATGGGTAATTATTGCTTTAACCGGTTTAAGATATGATCAGTTCATGGAAGTGTTTAAAACCTTTGGGGTTAATTTATTACCTAATGCCGTTCTCTCACCGTTTATTACATTTATGGTTTTGGGAATATTTGAGAAAATGTTTGATATTACAACCGATGTAACGCTTTTAGAGCTTTCAGATATGAATCACCCGCTTTTAAAAAAGCTCTCATTAGAAGCGCCCGGCACTTTCCACCACAGCATGATAGTAGGAAGCCTTTCAGAGACGGCGGCAAAAGAAATTGGGGCGAATCCATTGCTTGCCAGGGTGGGAAGTTATTATCATGATATTGGAAAAATGGAAAAGCCGGAATATTTTGTTGAAAATCAAATGGACGCCGAAAATCGACATAATATACTTACGCCGAGTATGAGCGCTCTTATTCTTGTTTCACATGTAAAAAACGGCGTCGAACTGGCAAAGAAACATGGTATTCCTAAACTGATCCTCAATTTTATTCCCGAACATCACGGTACAAATATCATGGTTTATTTCTATAACAAGGCCGTCGAAATGGCTGATGGTAATGATGTGAATGAAGCTGATTTCCGCTATCCGGGGCCTAAGCCGCAATCAAAAGAAACAGGAATAGTTATGTTAGCCGACGCTGTTGAAGCAGCTTCGCGCACACTAACTAATCCCACGCCTAATAAATTGCGCTCCTTTGTGGAAAACATGGTATACCAACGTTTTGAAGAGGGACAATTAGACGAATGTGACTTGACTCTGCGGGATCTTAAAAAGATTGTTGACGCCTTTGTACTTGTTCTTTATGGGGTGTTCCAACACCGCATTGAATACCCGGAAACCGCTAAAGGGGATAAGAAAAAAACTGCGCCGAAGCAGCGTAAAAAAGCGGAAAAAGTTAACAAAAATGAAAATTCAAATTCATCAACTGAATCCTGAAATTAAATTGACTAAAAAACGTCTTAAGGATATTTGTCAAGTAACTTGTAATGAAATAGGACTGGATACAGGTAGTTGTGATATTATATTTGTAGATGATCCGACTCTGGAAAAGATGCATAAAGTTTATTTGAACAATCCGGAACCTACGGATGTAATTACCTTTGATCTTGGCGAAGAATCAGTAGAAGGCGAAATATATATCAGCGTTGACCGGGCAAAGGAACAATCATGTCTTTATAATGTTGCCTTAGATGAAGAAATTATCCGTTTGATGATTCATGGATTGCTTCACTTAAAAGGATTTAATGACATTGAAGATGAAGATCGTAAAGAAATGAAAAAAGAAGAATATCGGTTAATCGAATTAGTTAAAAAACAAATTATAACATAAACAGATATAATTTGATTGTAAATGCTTTTAAAATCTAATAAATTAAATTTATAAAAAATATTGTGGTGTATATTGAAAAATAACAAAAACCCTCACCTGCTTGCATCCCGATATTTCGGGGTAACCCATCCTCCCGATAAATCGGGATTTCCGCTTCGCTCCAACAAGAGGGGAATTGACAATAGGGGTGGGTCTTAATATTCCACTCGTGAGTAAGGTTTTACGCTTTCAGGATATGCTTGTTTAACTTACACAGGAGGAAATTTTTAACTTTGGATCCTTTATCATTTATTTATGTATTTGTATTTGTAATACTGTTAATTCTATCCGCTTTTTTTTCCGGATCGGAAACAGCTTTTTTTTCACTTAATAAATCTACAATAAATAAATTATTACAAAGCAAAAAAGCGGCTTCAAGGCAGGCTGCGGTTCTTTTAAAAGAGCCAAAAAAATTGCTTATATCCATAATTATCGGCAACACGATTGTTAATGTTACAATAGCGACGCTTGCCGCTATTTTGACGACGCGGCTAAGTGCAAAATATGGATTTAATGAAATATTAATTCTTTTTTTAAATGTAATTATTGTAACGCTGGTTATTTTATTTTTTAGTGAAATTATACCAAAAGTTACTGCGGTTAAAAACGCAAAAAAAACAGCGATAAGATTTTCCTATCCCTTAACTTTTTTTTATTATCTTTTTTATCCTGTGACAATTATCTTCGATTTGATAACTCAAATGCTTTCAAACTCTTTAAGTATTGATAAAGATAAATACAGTCTTACCGAAGCGGAACTGCGAACATTAGTAGACGTCGGAGAAGAAAAAGGCGCCCTGCAAAAAGATGAAAAAGAAATGATCCACAGTATCTTTGAGATGAGCGATACTATAGCCCGCGAAATTATGGTGCCCCGCACCGATATGATTTGTATTGATAAAAACGCTACTTTAACCCAGGTGTTAAATTTAGTAAAAGATAAACTTCACAGCCGGATTCCTATTTATGCGGATAAAGTGGATAACATCGTTGGAATTTTATATCTAAAAGATATGCTTCCTTTTATTAAAAAGAAAAATATATCTGATATTGATCTTGTTAAATTAGCGCATCCCCCGTACTATGTGCCGGAACAGAAAAAAATTAATGTGCTTTTACGCGAATTTCAGGCGGAAAAAATTCACATGGCTGTGGTTGTCGATGAGTACGGAGGCACTTCGGGGTTGGTTACTCTTGAAGATGTAATAGAAGAAATAGTCGGTGAAATTCAAGATGAATATGACAGCGAAGCGCCGCAATTTGAAAAAGTCAACGATAATACTTTTATCGTAAACGGCAATATGCAGTTAGATGAAATTAACGAAGAACTTAACCTTGAGCTCCCAACGGAAGAAGGGGTTGATACTTTAGCCGGATTTTTATTAGGGCAATTTGGATCCGTTCCTAAAACACAAGACAAAATTTCCTGGAATGGTTATGAATTTATAATAGAGAAAGCTTCAAAGAAAAGAATACAAAAAGTAAAAATATTAAAGATAAAAACCTGATAATTTAAAAGTTAATGAGTTGCTGTTGGCATTTTCATTAATCAATTTGCATAGCTATGTTCTGAGTTTAAATGAAAGAAAATAATTATAACCTGAAAAAAATCCCATCTGTTAATCTATTATTAGAAAAATTAAGCGCTCAATTTCCGCAAATCAAACCAATATATTTAAAACGTATAATTCTTTTCGAGCTGGATTATGTCAGAGAAAAACCGCAGCGTTTTCAGCTTAACAAAATTGATAAAGCTGAATTTCAGCATAAATTAATAGAAAGAATAACAGAACAGATTGAAATATTATTAGAAGGAACTCTGAAACCGGTTATTAATGCAACAGGAGTTGTATTACATACAGGTTTAGGAAGGGCGCCGATTAATCCCGCTTTAACTCAAAAAGCGGCGGAAATCGGTCGATATACTAATCTTGAAATCAAATTGGGAAATGGCAAACGGGGCGAGAGAACCGATCATATTGCGTCTTTGCTGCGCATATTAAGCGGCGCCGAAGACGGATTAGCCGTAAACAATAATGCAGCGGCTGTCATGCTGATGCTTAATACTATTGGACGGAGGAAAGAGATTATTCTATCGCGCGGTGAAATGATTGAAATCGGCGGCTCTTTCCGCCTTCCGGAAGTGATGAAAATAAGTGGGTGTAAATTAAAAGAAATAGGAACTACCAATAAAACCCATATAAAAGATTACCAACAAGCCGTTTCTAAAAAAACCTCCGCTATATTAATTTGTCATACAAGCAATTATGAAATAAAAGGATTTACTCATCGACCCGAACTAACTGAAATTGTCGAATTAGCGCATGGCAGTGATTTACCTGTAATATTTGATTTAGGAAGCGGTTCGTTAGAAGAATCAGAGAAATTCGGTTCTAATCCTGAACCTTTAGTTTCGGAGATCGTTGAGGCGGGCGTCGATTTAATTTCTTTTTCCGGAGATAAATTATTAGGCGGACCGCAAGCCGGTATTATTGTAGGGAAAGAAAAATGGGTTCAAAAATGCGCAAAAAATCATCTGTTGCGGGCATTAAGGCTGGATAAGTTTATTTTAAAAATGCTGCAGGAAACCCTGATAAGTTATTTATACGGAGGGCAGGTCTTTAAGCGTTTGGATTCATTAAATGCCCTGACTAAAAATACAGAAGAGTTAAAGCGGCGCAGCGAACTTTTTATTCACACTTTACCTGAACAATTACAAATTCAAATGGAAATTGTAAAGTCAACCGGCAAAGTAGGCAGCGGCGCTTATCCAACATTGGAACTTCCTTCATGGGCGGTTAAAGTTACTCCAAAATCAATGAGAGCAGAACGGCTGGGAAAGAAATTACGCAATAGCGCCCGCCCCGTTTTCTCATATATAGATAATGAAGCCCTTTTTATTGATTTGCGTACTGTAAATAATGAAGAAGAAAAGGATCTAAGAAAGGCGCTAATTGAAATATTGCGTTGAATTTAGTTAGGCGAAATCTTATTCAGGTGAGTTTAAATCGATCTAAATATACCACCAGAAAGCAAGTTATAAAATAAACAACCTACTATTATATAATACTTCACAGGTGGAAAATTCAGACCCACCCCCAGCCCCTCCCAAGAGGGGAATAAGCAATACCCCTCTTGGGAGTAATGGCACTAACTTAACTTGATTAATGGGTTATAATGTTGTATATTTGCATCTATGAAAATGAATAGATCTCT